>URLQ01000174.1 GCA_900548745.1 uncultured Prevotella sp. | reverse complement strand
CTGATATTTGGCTGTCTTTAGGAAATATAAAGTGGGAATAAGCTGAATATCCCTATTTATGTTATTCGTGTTCAAAAAAAACAACATCCGTGTTCTCTAAGTTAATCACCTATAAAGGAACAAAATATTTGTGAGCCACTTATTGCTATAATTTATACCGTTTGTGAGGCTGGATATAAAAATAAAAGCCCTTTATCGTGAATGTATGATTGAATAGGATTACATTCGATGATAAGGGGCTTTGTTTTCAATATTTTATGTTGCTTATTTTACTGTCTTTACAGATGTACCATCAGAATATTTAATGATTTGGATACCGTTGTGGTCGTTTCCGATGCTTTGTCCGGCAATGTTGTATCTTGCAGTCTCGTATACGTTTGAACGAATGGTATTCTTCTTGATGTCAGTTGTCTCTTCCTCAACGATGCTTGCAAAGTCGCTCCATGTGTCGGCTGTTTCATAAGCCTGTTTTGTTCCGGTCGGTACATATAGCACGTTCTCTTCTGCCATGTCGGCAAATGCGTTCTTTCCACATGTAGGAGGTGTGAGAGCTGCACAATGAACTTCTACCAATTCCCAGTTATCACAGAAGCAAGCCTTTTCCAAGGTGGTTACAGTTGAAGGAATCTTGATGGTCCTTAGCTCGTCACAGCTTGCAAATGCCATCTCGCCAATTACTTCTACACCCTCTGGAATGTCAATTTTCTCAATTGAAGAGCAATATGAGAATGCGCCTCTTGGAATTTTCTTCAATGCAGGAGACAACACAATATTTACAACGTTCATGCATCCATCGAAACAGCTTACGTCAAGGCTGTCCAAAGACTGTGGCAGTATAATCTCTTCGAGTGTATAGCAGCTCTTGAATGCGTTTTTGCCTATATCTTTCAAACCTTCAGGGAAGGTCACGCTGCTCAGTTTGCCATTGTTCTGGAAAGCAAGAGCACCGATGCTTGTTACGGTCTCAGGAATGTTTACTTCCTCAAGCTTGTCGCATCTGTCAAACAGAGCTGTTTCTATCTTGGTCAGTCCCTCTGGCAGGTGTACCTTCTTGAGTCCGGAACATGTAGAAAATGCACTGCTGCCAAGTGTTGTTACTGTGTTTGGAATGTTTGCTTCTAAAAGGCTTTCGCAAGAGCTGAACGCTCTATCGCCTATTGTCTCAAGTTTATTGTTGAAGTTTACTTCAGTCAGATTAGGACAAAGTGAAAATGCTCCAGCATCTATAGTGAGAAGACTTTCCGGGCAGTTTACCTTGGTGATAAGAGATGCGGAAAAAGCCTCTTCTCCAATCTTTGTCAGGCTCTTAGGCAATTCAATTTCCTGTATACCCGTGCCAGAGAAAGCATCTCTTGGAATTACCGTCACGTCAGACGGGATAGTCAATGATGCCAGCGAAGAGCATCCTGACAGAACACCTTCTGTAATAGCCATTCCTTCAGGAAAACTGAATTTCTCCAATGCCGTATAAGACAAGGCATAGCTTCCTATTTCTTTTACAGAAGCAGGAATGTCGAGGTTGCTCAATGCTTTACAAAGAAAGAAGCAGCTGTCGCCTATTGCCGTTACAGTAGTTGGTAGCTTCACGTCTTTTAGAGTGGCGCATTTGATGAACATGGCATGTCCCATCTCATTGTCTGAGGTGTAGTATTCTGTATCAGCGTTACCACCGTATGATACGTAATATGGCTCACCGCCTTTTACTATTGACGCATCTGTCAGGTCAAGCGTCTCAAGCGTGCCATTTGACTTGTTGTTCTCCTGATCCATGCCTGCCATATCTCTTAGTAGTATGAAGTCAGTACCGTTCAGCGGTCCGGATATCTTCAGGTTTGTTATCTCGTATTTTTCTACAGATGAGATTTTCTCCGATAATGTCCCCGCCTTGTCAAGGCTTACTACAGTCTGAGCTTGCAAACACAGGGCGGACATTGCTAATGCCGTAGTAAAAAATAATTTTGTCATAAGTAATTGTATTTAATGAAAAATGTTAATTGTTGTCTTTATCTCGCTATTTTCACGGTGTTTCCGTTGCCGTATTTCACTATGTTGATGCCTCTTCCCATCTCGTTTCTTTGTGTTCCGTTGATGGAGAAATATCTGCTGTGCTCCGGGCTGTTGCTTGTGGTTTGCAAGCTGATGCCTGTAGGTGTGTCTATTTTTATGTCTTGCATGAACAGATAATATTTGGAGTCAATCTTCTGGTCCCATGCCGTGAAGAAACGCTTATCGGGCATTTGTTCTGAAACCCAAAGTTCTACCTTGTTGTCATCTGAAGTTGTAAATTCGGTTTCCTCTTCACTTGCGTTTCCGTCTTTGTCGAACGTTTTTACCAGTCCACATACGGTATTTGCCATGTTGTCATGTTTGAGATAGAACAATGCGCATTTGTCATTGCCTAAGCTTCTTAGGTTAAAGAAAGCCTGTTGATATTCATCCTGTTGGGCTACAATTTCTTTTCCGCCATCCCATTTCAGCTTTCCGTCCATAGATACTTTCTGGTAATACACAGTCTCTATTCGGGTGTTCTTTTTGTAGAATCTTTTATAAACGCAAGAGAATGTATTGTCGCCTTCGTTGTATACCACTTCCGGCTTTGTTGTGCCATACTCATAGTTTTCAGTCTTGTCAAACAGAATACCGTTAGTGTTGCCGTCAAGACCTATCGACAGGTCTTTTTTCACATAGACCATGCTTCCCTGCACGTTTGCGTTTAAGGTTGAGATGAGCACACCATTGTCGTGAGTAGGTGCAATATTCAATACTTCCATTACTTTCGGTGACGCAAAGCCGCCACTGTATACTGTTACAGGCTTGTCCTTTTCCATTTCACCGGTCTTTGTATTGATGACGTTTGCTTCAATGTTTCCATTGTCAACCCACATTATCATTGCACGGTCTTCTCCTGCATCAGCAAGGAAAGGGTAAGGGAGAGAGTTTATGGTCATTTGGCAGACACTTTTCTTCCATTCGCTTTTTCCTGTCTTGTCCAGTTTTTCAACCAGTACAACATCTTTATTGATTTCCGGGTCAGTATAGAAGAAAGTGCAGAGCAGTCCATCGTCATGTGTGTTCAGCATGGAAAGACCTGCCGACATAGCATAGCCGTTACCGTCATTGAGTAATGTCCCGTTCCATAGCTGTTCTCCGCTTTCAGAGAATTTATATATTGTATATGTAAGATTATCGTCAGATGTTCTCAGGTCCTGAACGCTCAGGAAAGCATTTCCTTCGTTGTCGAGTTGCAGATACTGGTTCCATGTGAGCCATGGTCTGTTCTTCTCGCTGGCTACAATTTTTCCGCCTCTGCCTAAAGTCCTGTTTCCGTCTTTGTCTATAATCTGCAGTCTCGTAGCCATACTGTTTTCAGCAGGGCAGACGAAAGCTGCATAGGTATAGCCGTTCTTGTTTGTCTTTAGTGCTTTGTCATAATACGAAAGACCTGTAGGCGTGATTTGTGTGTTCTCCGATAAGTCTGTGTTCCAATTCGCCCATCCTTGCAAGCAGGATATAGCTACTCCGATAAATAAAAAAAGTCTCTTCATATGCAATTATTTTAATTAATATTCCTTTTAATCTGTCTGCAAAAGAACATCTTTTTTTTAAATTGGGCAATTTCTTTTGTATATAAAGCTTGTTATTTCATGAAATAACACCAAAAATATGTCTTGCTGCTACTATAATTTTTGTTTTGGTAAAAATAATATTACCTTTGTGCGCTAAATAAGTTACACTATGAAACGCTTGATTAATGTAAATTCTTTTTTAATATTTTTCTCTTTCTTGCTTGGCATGTCATGTACAAACAAGGTGTATGATGCAGAAAAGCTGACTTCAATTGCCGACAGTTGTTATAAGGCAGACAACTCTCTGCAAGCATTGCAGTATTATATAAAGGGTTTTATTGCAGCAAGAAAAGAGTCGAACGATTATCTTGCCATGCGTTGTGCTGGTCACATCAGTATCCTCTACAATAGCTTTGGCAATGTAGATGGTAGTCTCCAATATAATAAATTAGGTTATGACTTGGCAATCAAGTTGGCTGATGATGATGCAAAATCGTCTTTCCTCTCAAATTATGTGACCTATTGCTGTAACAATAAGGATTCTGTTAATGCGAGGAAGTATTATGCTGAACTTCTGCGTCTGCCTGTTCATCGGGACAAACAGAAATATGAGTATTTTTGTTTGTACGAGTATGCCAGGATAATGAAGTGCGTAGGAAACTATTCAGAGGCACAGAATGTTCATGGTCAGGCTTTGGAATATGCAAGGAAAAACAAAATGGGAGCCGTATATATATTGTTCCAGAACAGTGAGATAGGCAATCTTATGGTGTTGCAGCATAAATATGACAAGGCTGTCATTATCGGCAAAAGTTGTCTTGCCGAGGCGTTGAGGCTGAATTATAAGGAACTGATATTGAATTCATACAAGATGCTTGCTGATGCTTATGTAGGGCTTGGTGAAAAGGACGAGGCATACGAGTATCTTGAAAAGTATCATAAGCAGAGTACTGGAGTATACAATATGACTAAATATTTCTCGTTGCAGAATGACTTGTATCAGTATGAGAATGTTGAGCATGAACGTAGAGTCAGCAATCTTGTCATTGTCATTATCCTTATTACTGCAATGGCTGTGGTGCTTGTCTTCCTGCTATTTGTCATAATTTTCAAGAACCAGGCATTGCGTAAGGCTCAAGTCATTGTTGTTAATAAGGATCAGGAATTCCTCAAGCTTGAGCAGAAGAACAGTAATCTGAGTAAAGCTGTTGACAATCAGCTTTCCCGCAATACATCTTATGCCATGCCTGTTGATCAAAAGGACGAATTGTTTATGAAGATCAAGAGTATATTTGACGACCTCTATATAATATCCGACGTTGACTTTAATATTAACAAGATGGCGGAGTATGTAGGTTCGAATGTGAAATACGTCTCCGTTGTGATAAATGAGAAATTCGGTAAGGGTTTTAAGGTCATCCTTAATGAATATAGGGTGAAGCAGGCTTGCAAGATGCTTTCGGATGACAATTATGACCGGTTCACGATAAAGACGATATTTGAGAGTGTAGGATATAGGAATGCGGCAAGTTTTAATCGTGCTTTTAAAAGTGTGATGGGAATGACTCCGTCTACTTATCAGAAGATTTACCGTCACGAGGCTGATGCCGATATAGAAGAATAAAAGGGCAATGAGCCGGTAAACTCAATGTCCTTTTCGCACGTATACAAAGCAGTTGAAAAAATACATAAAACGACCTAATGACCGTTTGGGGTTAAAATGATGTAACTTCCTTCCACTCTACCAACCCCTTTCCCATGTCATCCAATTCTATGGCAAGGGCAGTCACCTTACGCCTGTCTGCCTTGAATGGTTCGGCATATTGCTTGGCTCTCATTTGCTCTGTGGCAGCATCAAT
>URLQ01000173.1 GCA_900548745.1 uncultured Prevotella sp. | reverse complement strand
CCGCCGTAGAGAAGGTGAAGAAATATGAAGTGAGAAAATCCCGAAACATCATCGTCGTAGACTCCGGCATGCACACCCGGGCATTTGAGCCCTTCGGTTCGCTGCCCCATGGCGCAGAGCCGTATGCCGAGATGGTAAATGAATACAAACGCCGGTTGGGCGACAGCGTAACCGTATACTGTATGACCGTGCCCAATGCCGTGGCATACTACTGTCCCGACGAGCAACAGACGTGGACCCGTCCGGAGAAACCCGTGCTCGACAACCTCTACCGCCACCTCTCAGACTCCGTCATCGGGGTGAGGATATACGATGTGTTGAAGCAGCACACAAGCGAACCTATATATTCGCGCACCGACCACCACTGGGCACCCCTCGGAGCATACTATGCCGCCGGGGAGTTTGCAAGAGCCGCCCATGTGGATTTCAAGCCGCTTTCGGCATACGAAAAGAAAACCGTTCGCGGCTATGTGGGTTCGATGTATACGTTCTCGAAAGACATGGCGGTGAAGAAAGCCCCCGAAGACTTCATCTACTATGAGCCTCAGGGCATAGACTACAAGGCGTATTTCACCAACTATACCGTTGCCAAGGGCAGGACGGTGGGGGAGAGCAAGCCCGAGGAGCGCAACTTCTTCATACACTACAAGGACGGTAGTGCCGGAGCATACTGCTGCTTCATGGGAGGAGACACCCGCACGGTGCGAGTGGTGACAGGAGTGAAGAACCATCGCCGCCTGATGATACTCAAAGACAGCTACGGCAATGCCGTGGCATCAAACCTCTTCTACGGATTCGAGGAAGTACATGTAGTGGACTTCCGCTACTTCCCCCATAATATATTAGAGTATGTTCGTGAGAACGCCATCACCGATGTGCTCTTCTGCAATAACCTGATTCATGCCTGCTCAGCTTCTACGGCACGCAAATACAGAGCCATGCTCGATAAAAAATAAACAGAAAATATGGATAGCAAGAAAATATATAGCGCAGCATACATCTCCGTGATGCTCACCGTGTTCGCCATAATGGCAGCGGTGTTCAACATCATGCCGCGAAGCAAAGTGTCGCAGCTCGAAAAGAGAGAACTCGCAAAGTTCCCTACCTTCACCGCCGACAAACTCCTTTCCGGAAGCTTCACCAAGGACATATCTTCGTGGTATAGCGATACGGAGCCATACAGAGAGCAGTTCATGCAGCTTAGCATGAACATCAAGGATGTGATATCGGTAGCCCTTTCCGAAGACAACGTAAGGTTTCATGCCTCCAACACACCGGTGCAGACAGAGGAAGACACCTACGACGAGGAGGCAGAGCGCAACGTGGGAGAATACAAGAACCGGCAGACTGCCGATGAGAATGCCAAGATTGCCAACGCCGGAATACTCATCGTTGGCAAGGGTGACAAGGCAAGAGCCCTGATGGCTTTCGGTGGATCGTCGAAGGGAGGCGGCAACTATGCAGAGGCTGCCAATAAATATAAAGAGGTGTTCGGACCGAAGGTAAACGTATACTGCATGGTGATACCTACAGCAGCTGAATTCTATTGTCCTGATGCAGCACGCAGCCGCACGTCACCACAGCGACCGGTCATAAACAACATCCACTCGAAACTCGCACCGGGAGTGCATGCCGTTGACATATATACGCCGCTCGGACAGCATGCGTCGGAAGACATATACCTAAGAACCGACCACCACTGGGCACCACTCGGAGCCTACTATGCAGCACAGAAGTTCGCTCAGGTGGCTCGCGTACCTTTTAAAACTCTCAAGAGTTACGAGCGCCATGTCGTGCACAGATACGTTGGCTCCATGTATGGATATTCGAAAGACATAGCCATTAAGAACGCACCCGAGGACTTTGTGTTCTACACTCCGAAGGGCGTTTCGTACACCACTACGTATATCGACTATACCGTAGACCGCGACTACCGCGTGACCTCAACGTCGAAGCCCCACAAAGGCAACTTCTTCTGCCACTTCAAAGACGGCAGCGGAGCAGCCTATTGCACCTTTATGGGTAGCGACATGCGCATAACGCAGGTAAGGACGGGAGTGAAGAACCATCGCCGACTGATGATTCTCAAAGACAGCTTCGGCAATGCCATACCGGGATACCTGTTCTACAGCTTTGAGGAAATACACGTTGTGGACTACCGTTACTTCGGCAGAAACATGAAACGCTACGTAGAGGAAAACCACATTACCGATATCCTCTTTGCCAACAATATCTTCAACGCCTACTCTCCTAAGATATACAAACGCTATCTCGGCTTCCTATCTCAGGCAGATTCAGCCGTAGGAGGAGCAGCCCCGAAGGTAAAAGACAAGCCGACAGCACCGGCAGAGAAGAGCGATACTCATGCAGCAGCACCCGCGGCATCAGCGAAGCCTGTAGAGAAGGACGGTCAGCCGACAGACAAAAAGACAGACAAAAAGACCGACAAGAAGGCGGAAAAGAAAGACGAAAAGACAACAGAGAAAGCCACTGAAAAGGAAACTAAAAAGCCGACAGAGGCAGAGTGACAGCACTCCAAGAACAAAGATAAACGAACAAGAAAGCATTATGCCCAAACGCCGAAACGTTTGGGCATAATGCTTTTTCTGCTTAAAAAAATATTCTAATTCTTGAAAGAATGTATCGGAGCCGGAATTCTTCCACCTCTGTTTACGAAAGCCTCGCAAGAGAAAGTGTTTACTGCCATTACAGGACCGTAGCCTAACAAGCCTCCGAAGTCAACCCTTTCGCCCACCTCCTTGCCGATGGCAGGAATGATGCGCACTGCGGTAGTCTTCTGGTTCACCATACCGATGGCAGCTTCATCGGCAATGATACCGGAGATAGTGGTGGCAGGAGTAGAGCCAGGAATGGCAATCATGTCGAGACCTACGGAGCATACACACGTCATGGCCTCCAACTTCTCCAATGTAAGAGCGCCAGCTTCCACCGCATCGATCATACCCTGGTCTTCACTCACGGGAATGAAAGCCCCCGACAGACCGCCGACGTATGACGAAGCCATGATGCCTCCTTTCTTCACTTGGTCGTTGAGCAAGGCAAGGGCAGCCGTTGTGCCCGGCGCACCGGCGTGCTCCACACCAATCTCATGCAGGATGTCAGCCACGCTGTCGCCGATAGCCGGTGTGGGAGCCAACGAAAGGTCGATGATGCCGAACGGAACGCCAAGTCTTTTTGATGCCTCCTTAGCCACGAGCTGTCCCACACGGGTAATCTTGAAAGCCGTGCGCTTGATAGTCTCGCAGAGCACCTCGAAGCTCTCGCCTCTGACGCTCTCTAAGGCATATTTCACCACTCCAGGTCCGCTGACGCCGACGCTGACCACGGCATCAGTCTCCGAAACGCCGTGGAAGGCACCCGCCATGAACGGGTTGTCGTCGGGAGCATTGCACAGGACGACGAGTTTGGCACAGCCGATAGACATACGGTCGCCGGTACGTTCGGCAGTCTCCTTGATGATATCGCCCATCAGTCGCACGGCATCCATGTTGATGCCCGTCTTTGTGGAGCCGATGTTCACGGAGCTGCAAATCAGTTCCGTTTCGGCAAGAGCCTGCGGAATGGAGCGCATAAGGAGTTCGTCGGAATGGCTCATGCCCTTCGATACGATGGCAGAGTAGCCTCCGAGGAAGTTCACCCCCGTCTCCTTTGCCGCACGGTCCAGTGTATGCGCAATCTTCACATAGTCTTCCGGAGTGTGGCATGCCGCGCCTCCTACGAGGGCGATCGGCGTGATGGCGATGCGTTTGTTTACGATAGGCACACCATATTCCTTGGAGATTTCCTCACCCGTAGATACGAGGTTGTGTGCAAGAGTGGTAATCTTGTTGTAAATGTTCTGGCAGAGAACGTCGAGTCGGCTGTCCGCACAGTCCATAAGGTTTATTCCCATGGTGATGGTCCTTACGTCGAAGTTCTCCTTTTCTATCATTTTGTTGGTCTCGATGACCTCATGGATATTTATCATAATTATTGTTTTGGAATAAAGGATACTAATTCGGAAACTAAATCATGTTCTTGTCAGGAATCAGATTCTGTGCATCATGTCGAAGATTTCCTCCTTCTGGCATTTCACCTGCACGCCGATGCCCTCTCCAAGTTCGCGTAGTTCGTCAGCTGCTCCGGTGAAGGATTTCTGCATACGGCTCATGTCAACAATCATCATCATGTTGAAATACTCCTGAACGATAGTCTGCGAGATGTCGAGAATGTTCACGTCGTTTTCAGCGAGCCACGTACATACTTTTGCTATGATGCCCTTCTGGTCTTTGCCCACTACGGTAATAATTGTCTTGTCCATATTAATTTAAATTTGAGTTTGTATTCTTAAAAAATCTTATAGTTTTATGCAAAGGTAAGCAAAAAAACAATTTTTGCATTATCTTTGTCACACAATTTGAGAAAACGAAAGAAAAAAGATATGGATACAGCGGGATTATTCCTTTGGATTTTGAATAACTTAAGCTACTGGGTGGTAGTGGTTTTTATGGCGATAGAAAGCAGTTTCATTCCTTTTCCATCGGAAGTAGTGGTTCCGCCGGCAGCATGGAAGGCCATGGATCCGGATAGTGGGATGTCGTTCGTATTGGTAATATTATTTGCCACATTGGGCGCAGACCTCGGAGCATTGATAAACTATTATCTTGCCAAATGGCTGGGCAGACCTGTTGTTTACCGCTTTGCCGACAGCAGATTGGGTCATATGTGCCTTATCGACAGGGCAAAGGTGGAGAAGGCAGAACAGTTCTTCCGCGACCACGGTGCCGCTTCCACATTCTTTGGCAGACTGGTTCCTGCTGTGCGTCAGCTTATCAGCATCCCGGCAGGACTGGCAGGTATGAACGTAGGTCGGTTCTTGATCTTTACCACTCTTGGTGCTGGAGCATGGAACACGGTGTTGGCGCTGATAGGGTGGGGCATATACAAGTATACGGACTTGAAGACCACCAACGATGTTTATCTGCAGGCTGTGAAGTATAGTCATGAGATTGGATATGTGCTTCTGGCACTTGCCGTTGTGGTAGTGGGTGTGCTTGCCTATAAGGGTCTCAAGAAGAAGTGACATATCTTTCGGAAGAGAACATTAAATGAGAAGAGGACAAAATTTAGAGATATTGAGAATTAGTTTATTTGAGGTAAAAGGTTTTTTTTATGAGGTATTATAAAAAAAGGTAAAAAGATTTATAGAAGGCTGGACGCATGGTTGTATGTAAGTCCAGCCTTCATCTTTTTTATATAATTCTCAGAATTGGTATTTATGTATAAAGGGGAGAGGCAGTTTGACAGCTTACTGAAAAGTTGATTGACAAGGACTTGCACGACATTCCGAGAACTTCCGAGGTCCCTCAAGATACGGGCAAACCAGTCCTCCCCTCTTCAGGGGGAGATAGAGGGGGCGGTAATATCCTTCCCCACGGATAAATCATATCTTCCCCCACGGATGATTATTTTTGTCTCCCACAGATCGCACAGATG
>URLQ01000172.1 GCA_900548745.1 uncultured Prevotella sp. | reverse complement strand
TCTTGAACCATCCCGTGTCGAGATGGATAACGTCGCACGGATAATGCTCCTTGCGCAGACGGTCGCAGATGGCGTTCACTTCGTCGGCACTGAAATATGTCATACGGCTCATCCATACGCCGAAGCTCCACAGCGGCGGCATCGACGGATAGCCTGTGAGGTCGCGGTAGCCGCGGAGTATCTCTTCCACCGTGTCGCCACCTATGATGAAGGCATCGATGAGTGCCTGGTCGCTCATGAACTCAACAGAGCGCGTTGATATGCCGGCTAACGACAGCTTGCTGTGGGCTGTGGTATGATAGAATACGCCGTACATACGGCTTGACAGATAGAACGGTATGTTCTTATACGTACGACGGTTGTTCACTCCCTGTCCGTCCTGATTCTTCAGGAAGAAGGTCTGTCCGCTCAGGTCCATCTTCTCGAAACGTTCACCCGTACCGGCGAAACACTCGTTCAGCTTGCATTCGAACGATAGTGTGGCACGGTCGTTCTTGCCATCCGTCTTGCAGTAGCCCAACGGCAGCGCATCATAGCGTGGTGGCGAGAAATGGTCGTAGGCAGCAAGTCTTACCTCATGCTTGCCATCCGGGAAGAGACGCAGGTCAAGTGTCTCCTGAGGGTCCGGCAACAGCTCGCTCCATCTGTCGAGCACCGGCTGCTGCATGTTTATTACGGCACGGCACACGCCGCCATTGACGGTTATAACCCACTGGTCGTCTTTCAGCTCGGCATGCAACGGTGAGTGCTTTACTCTTGCGCTCATCTGCAGCATCTCCGACGTGTCGGAAGGCTGCTCGCCGTCAAAGCCCATGAACAGTCGGATTATTCCCGGTTCATACTGTCTGATTATCAACGTATGTGTTTCTTGTGCCACATTGGTGTCGGGAGCCATATCGTTTGCCAACACCTGTTTCTGGAAAGGCACGGTGACAAGGATATCTCCGTCTTTCTCCACTACGGCAGTCGGCTTGTACGCCTTCCACAAAGACTCGTTCTTCTTCAGCTCCAGATCGAAATCCATGAAGTCGAAGAGATGATAGTTTGTTGGTTTCATAAGTGCATTATTTTTTGTTTTCTTGTTTTTTCAGTCCTGCTTTTTCTTTTATCCTCCTGTCCACCTTCGGTCCGTTGCCCTTGACGACCATCTTTGGTCCGGGCTGGTTGTAGCCGAAGAGTTCCTTCGGACACCAGTTGTCGGTAACGGTGTATCCGTCGGTCGCCTCATCGAAGTATATATAGAAGGCTCTCTCGTTTGTGGCGTACGGTGCCTCGCAGAGATCTTCTATCCTATTATATCTTATCTCGGAATTTGGCTGATACGACAGAGTGTATATTCCGCCCACATCATAAAGCTGTCTGCCAAAGTCATGAACGTAGTTAGCTATTATCCGGTTGTTGCACATCCCGCTTTCCCGTGGTGTCCACCCCCACCCTACGCAGATGCCGGAGTAGTTGACATGGTGCACCTCGTTGTTGCTGATGTTGATATTGCTGACATAGCCGGCTCCTATTCCCACGCAGCCCCAGTCTTCATTGGTGGCGTCGCAGACCTCATTGTCTGAGATTGTGATGTTGTCGCACAGGTCTCCTGCCACTGCCGGCTTGTATGGCACATGGGTCTCGAAGCCTCCATCCGGGAAATGTCCTATGAGCATGGCGTTGCCGCCGATATCCGTAAAGCGGCTTCCGCTGACGGTTGAATGGCTTACAGCGGTTTCATAGTCGAGTGCCGTGGCTCCGAGGTGCTCGAAGCGGCACTTCCGGAAGTCTATTCCCTGAGCATGACGCACCGTTATCGCTGCCTCCGGACGGGCTATCCAAGCCTGGTTTTCAAGAGAAGCTTTCTCCGGCAGTCCCGGTTCGGGGAGCTTATAGGCGTCTATCATACGGAAGCCGCCCTGCAACGTGACAAGTCCTTCGGTCAACGGTCTTGTCCATGCGGCATGAGAGAATGTAATGTTTCTGAATTGTATGTCGTGAACGGTGCGCTCTCTTGTACCGTCGACGGTCAGCAGATTCTCAAGCACCGGCACTATGGCTTCTGCCTTCGCCATGTCTTCATCCTCTCTCGGCAGATAGTATATCTTGCCTGAAGGATAATCCTGATACCACTCACCCGGCTCATCGAGCAGCTGTGGGGCATTGGACAGGAAATATGACGAGCTGCCTTTCTCGCCGTCTATCACCGGCTGCGGCCACGGATGGGCAAATTCAAGCTGGCTTTCCGGCTCATGAAACGACACCTGCGTCAGCCCGTTGCCCAGGTTCTTCATCTCTTTTACACGAAGGATGGCTATAGCCCAACGCTGATGGACGGTCATCTCCAGCTCACGGGCACCGCTGAGGTCTTCCTGTGGTGTGGGGATTGTTATGGTATGCGACTTCACGTCGAAGTCTTTCATCCTTGTCATCTCGCCATACTTTCCCTGCTGTGCCCTTACTGCCTTGTGGCCGTTTACCCATAGCTGACGGCAATAGACTATTCTGTTGCCTGCCATCGGAGCATCGGCAACCCACACTCTGCCACGTATCTCCTGCGGCACTCTGCTGTCGGTGCATCCTCTTGTCCAGCCCTTCAAGGGCTGTCCACCGCTTATCACCGCCGCTTCTGTTGCATCTGCCGAGACTATGGTTGGCGAGTCTGCCGTGCCGGAATCTTCCGGACGCAGGAAGAGGGGCTTCGTAAGTTGGTAAACACCTCCCTCAAGATGTATGTTTATTCCTCCATCTACGTCTTTCTTTTGCAGACGACGCCATTCTCTTGCCAGCTTCAAGGCGGCGGCAGGAGTGCGCAATGGTGATGCCGACGTACCAGCGGAGAGGTCGTTTCCTGCCGGAGAGACATATATATCGCCAGCCTTCATCGGCATTCCGACGAGCAGGGCGGCAAACAGGGTCAATATAGTATTCTTCATAAGTACATGCGTATTTTCTATAATGACGCCGGTACTATGCAAAATGTAACGTATTTTGTAAAGGTTTTTATTTCCCCATCTCTCCGTTTTGCAGCCTTATCCTGTATTCCTTGGGGGAAACGCCGAAACGGCTCTTCACGAATTTGCCGAAGAATGAGATGTTCGGGAAGCCAAGCTCGTCGGCTATCTCCTTTATCGACACATCGGTATATTTCAACTTGTGCGTAATGGAATCGGCAAGGAAATCGTGGATCCACTCAAGGGCTGTCTTTCCACTCACCGACTTACACACGGTGGATAAATATTTCGGTGTGACACACAGCTTCTCGGCATATCCCTTGACGGAACGGTCGGTGGCTTCATAGCTCGACAGCAGCTTGATGAACTTGCGGAAGAGCAGCTCTCCCTGCCGCTGCGCCACTGCCGGTTTCCTGTCCTCAATCAAAGGGGAGATAATGGCAGCAAGCTCATAGAACATGCAATGAAAAAGCGACTGCATTATCTCACGATGGTAATAGCCATGGGGGTGCTCTAATTTGTAGGACAACAGGGCGTGGTATTTGTTCATCATCTCCACTACGGCATCAGATAGATGGATCACAGGATGCTCTGCCACGTATGCCATCAGGTTCCACACGTCTTTGCTCATAAGCAGACTGCGCTGCATGGCTTTGTAGGAAAGTCCTACTATCTTACTGCTGAAATCCGCACTGCTCATGCTGTTGTCAACGAATGAATTTGGCGAACATACCACTATGTCGCCCTTCCCTGCCTTTATCGTCTTGCCGTTCAGGTCGCACTGCATCATGCCGCTTTCCACGTAGGCTATCGTCACCATCTCCAGTCTGACGGTGCTCTCCACCGGCGAACGGTTGGTATTGCTGATAAGCACCATATCACCATCGGTATAGTTTACCAGACCATTTTCTATAAGGTAGTCTATGTTTACGCTGAGTTCTTTTTGTTCCATTGCCATATCGTTTGTTTCCTTAACGACCGCAAATATAGTCATTATTGACTTATCCTCTCTTCTTTTACAACATAAAAAAGTGTCTGAAATGTCGGATTTATGTCTTTTTTATATTTTTTTGTGGTTTAAAGGTCATAACCCTTCCGCACAAGAAGAGAAATATTGATATCTTTGCAGGATATATGAAATGACAGGGTTCGCAAGTGTAAAACTTGCAAGACACTTGACGAGCCGACAAGGAGACTTGTCTATACGAAACAAGAATAAATTACTTAAGATGTTTGAAAAGCAACTGACATACGACGACCTCGACATTGCCGACAAGGAGATCTTCATACAGATGGGCTATGGAGAGAACACGCCGGGAGAGGACATCCTTGCGGAGATGAACGAGATGAAAGCTACCGTTAGGAACATCCTGCAGCCCAGATTCTGCTTTACCGTTATAGAAGGGGGAGAACTGAACACGGAGGAGAAACTGCTCTCCGTGGAAGGGACGACATTCAGCGTGGGAAGAATTATTACTTCACAGCTGCGCGGCTCCGTGGCTTACGCCTTCTTCGTTGCCACCAGCGGCACTGCCTTCGAAGCTCTACAGCGCAGACTGGAGGCGGAGGGCGACATGCTGAGGGTGTTTATAGCCGACAGCATGGGGAGCGTGATAGCGGAAAAGACGGCTGACATAATGGAGCGGTGGCTGCAGATATACATCAACGCAAAAGGATGGAAACACACCAACAGGTTCAGTCCCGGCTACTGCGGATGGCACGTCAGCCAGCAGCAGCTGCTCTTTCCGCTCTTACACACCAAGGAGCCGTGCGGCGTACATCTGACGGAGTCGTCGCTGATGATACCTATAAAGAGCGTGAGCGGAGTAATAGGACTCGGACCTGACGTAAAGAAGCTGGAATATACATGCGGACTCTGCGACTATGCAAAATGCTATAAACGGCGAAAACGCAAAATGGGCAAATAAACACGTGTTCCCAAACAATGTTAAGATTACTGAAATCAGGCAACAAACATCCTGATAAACTTGACAACATAAACGGAATTGCATATATTCGCAATCGGAGATACACATATTTCAATCTATTTATCAGATAAGATACCATGCCGTGAGGCATCAACGATGTGTATCTTTTCTTTAAAAAAAGAATGTGGTAATAGATTGTTTGTAGTTACTGACGACGGCAAGTCGTTGCCGCTAAGGGGTGCCCATCAGTATTAACTATGCAAGGATAACTTCATAACTAAAGGGCACCCCGTTTTTTTCGCGGAATGCCCTCGCTTTTCTTCTAATCCTTTAGTCTTCCATCAGCTTTCTGTATCTGCCTTTCTTTATGTCTTCATTGCCAAGACGACGAGCCTTGTTTATCTCGTAGTCGGAATAGCTGCCCTCGAAGTAGTACACTTCGCCGTTGCCCTCAAAGGCAAGGATATGCGTACAGATACGGTCGAGGAACCAACGGTCGTGGCTGATGACCACAGCACAGCCGGCAAAGCCCTCAAGACCTTCCTCCAGAGCACGCAGCGTGTTCACGTCGATGTCATTGGTAGGCTCGTCGAGCAAGAGCACATTGCCCTCCTGTTTCAGTGCCATAGCAAGCT
>URLQ01000171.1 GCA_900548745.1 uncultured Prevotella sp. | reverse complement strand
CGATGCACCGTCCAATATGGAGTCGTGTCCGTTTGTAAACGAAGCCGGACAGATTGTAGGACTGATGCAGCACTCCTCTACATCCAGCGACATCTATGCCACGGATGCACGCTACATCAATTCGCTTTCAGCAAGCGGATTCTCCCTCTTTAACGGTGCGTTTGTAAAGATAGACATTCCTGGTGCCCTGCCTGCCGATAAGGACCAGGCCATGCTTGCCCTTATGCTTGCAGGACAGTCAAACGACTCTGTGAAATATGCTGCCGCGACGGCAGACTTCCTGAATGCGTTCCCTACCCTCATCGACGGTTATACGGCACAGGCACAGCAGTATGTAGACAACAACTCTTTCGACGAGGCAAGAAAATGTATGGAAAAGGCAATAGCCTCTGTTTCCGCAAAGGATGACGCCCATTACAACTATGCCAAGATAATCTACGGCAAGCTGCTGTATAAGACCGCCGACTATCCGGCATGGAGCTTCGGCAAAGCTCTGCAGGAGGTACAGACTGCCTACGGCATCAATCCACTCCCTCTCTACAAGGATCTTGAAGGACAGATCAGATTTGCTAAGGGCGACTACCAGAATGCCTACGACACCTTCATGGCTCTCACCGACAGCAAGCTGAAGAACTCGGAGCTATACTATAACGCCGCTCTCTGCAAGCAGCAGCTTAATGCACCAGACAGCGAGGTCGTTGCGTTGCTCGACAGCGCCGTAAACAATGTTGACTCCCTCAATATACGCGATGCAGCGAAATATTTCCTCCTGAGGGGCGACATATACAACAAGATGGAGAACTACCGACAGGCGGTCTTCGACTATACAAGATATGAAGTGATAAGCGGAAGAAACGTAAATGCCAACTTCTATTACATCCGCGAACAGGCTGAAGTAAAGGCAAAGCTCTTCAAGCAGGCACTAATAGATATAGACAATGCCATATATCTCGCACCAAAGGAGCCTACTTTCCAGGCAGAGAAAGCATCCTTGCAGCTACGCCTGAACATGCTGAAGGAAGCGATGGAATCGGCGAAAATGTGTATAGAGACGGCTCCCGACTTCTCTGACGCATACCTCGTGCTCGGACTTGCACAGATCAAGACCGGAAACAAGAGCGAAGGAATGGCAAACCTCAACAAGGCGAAAGAAATGGGAAATCTGCAGGCACAGCCACTTATAGAAAAATACAACTGACAAAAGAAACAAGAAAACAGAAGACAGGATGGACGGGAAACAAGACGACAGCACTCTCCGTTTCCTCCACCTGCCGACATGAAACAAAACTTGTAAACACGTCACTCAAATAAATATGACAAAGGAAAACTATATTATCATTTCTATCGGAAGCAACTACAACCAGAAGGAGAACATCTCCTTTGCCAAGAAAAAGCTTGCCGGTATGTTGGGAGAGCAGACCAGCTTCACCCGTGATATGTGGACAGAACCTGTTGGCATACAATCAGAAAAGTTCATCAACTGCATCTGTATTTCTACCACAAGACACACGTTGCTGCAACTTACCAAGGCTTTCAAACAATTAGAAAAGAAATGCGAAAGAAGCAAGAAGAATGACCTGATAAGTAAGATTCCCCTCGACATCGACATCCTGCTATACGGAAATCAGAGATACCACGAGAAGGATTGGGAAAGACAGTATATACAAGAACTGCTCAACGACTTCTTCGACAAGAAGGGAAACTTCGTGATTGACCCTACAATACTATAAAACACATAAAAGAGCATGAAAATCAAGAATCTTATCATTGCCGTGCTGACGTTAATATCAGCAGCGGCGGAAGCACAGAGCTTCAACGACTTCTTTACAGACAAGACGCTGAGGGTGAACTTCATTCTCGGCGGAAACTCCGACAGTCAGAACATCTATATCAGCAACATGAACTCCATCGACGGCTGGTATGGCAGAAAGAACCATCTCGCTGAGTTCCCTGTCGAAGGAAACACCCAGTTTGAGTTGAAAGACAAGAAAACGGGTAAAGTGATATACAGGAATTCCCTGTCTACCCTCTTCCAGGAATGGCAGACCTATCCGGAGGCAAAGACATCAAACCGTTCTTTCGAGAATGTCATTCTGATGCCTATGCCAAAAGATACAGCCACGCTGACAATCTCGCTCATCAGCAACAGACGACAGATTGCAGGAAGCATCACGGAGACAATAAGTCCGACAGACATCCTGATAAGGAAGACGGGAGAAGAACCAGCCCCGTATGAGGTGCTCAACAAAGCCGCCAACCAGGAGAAGTGCATACATATCGCATTCCTCGCAGAAGGATATACCGACAAGGAGATGGATAAGTTCATCAACGATGCACGCATCGCCACAGACGCCATCTTCGCCCATGAACCCTTCAAGAAATACCAGGACAGGTTTCAGGTAATAGCCGTGAAGTCTGCTTCGGAAGACAGCGGCACAAGCGTGCCGTCGAAAGGAATATGGAAGAAGACCGCTCTCGGTTCAAACTTCGACACCTTCTATAGCGAAAGGTATCTCACCACGCTGAATCTGAACAGAGTGCATGACTGTCTTGCCGGCACCCCATACGAGCATATCATCATCCTCGTGAACACCGACGTATATGGCGGCGGCGGAATACTCAACTTCTACAACCTCAGCTCCACGGGCCACAAGGCCTACAAGCCAGTCATCGTGCATGAGTTCGGACATAGCTTTGCCGGTCTTGCCGACGAGTATGCCTACGAGAACGAACCGCTCGAGCTATATCCTGCCGACATAGAACCGTGGGAGGCAAACATCACCACACTCGTGAACTTCCATGGCAAGTGGGAGGACATGATTGCTCCGAAGACAAAAGTGCCCACTCCTCTGAGCAAGAAGCCGGAGGACATAAAGAACAAGGTGGGACTCTTTGTCGGCGCAGGCTACAATACGAAGACCGTCTACCGCGGCATGCAGGACTGCAGAATGCGTACCAACACGAACCCCGACTTCTGTAAAGTATGTCAGAGGGCACTTGAGAAACTCATCAAGTTCTACACCGAATAAACACAATGAGGCATCTCCTTACAGTATTGATATTCATCGTATCTGCAACCCATCCTGTGTCTGCGCAGCAGAGTGGCATGCCCGACAAGGAGCAGCTTGCCATTGCCCTCGACTATTTCAGCGGAGGGAAATACAGAGAAGCTCTGAATATACTGTCGCGGCTCGACAAGAAATACAAGCTCAACCCGCGGTTCAAGGCATATATCGGACTATGCTACTACTATGAGTGGAACTACAGCATGGCCTGCACATACATCGACCCCTATATAGAAGACCTTGAAGTATATGCTCCCCACGAAAGGAGCATATACTATTTTACTGCAGCCGAGAGCCATTTCTTTCTCGGCGAATACGACAAAGCCGTACCCTTGTATGAAAAGATGCTAACGGTATGCTACAACAAGGAGAAGGGCGACGCCTTCTTCCGTATAGCCTTCTGCAATATGGAAGACAGGAAATGGGAGAGCGCACTTGAGGATCTCAACTCCGCCCTACTCTATTATGAGCAATTCGGCTATCCGCAGAACAAGCAGGCACGCGTTATTCAAATCCAGAAAATGATAAAGGGCTGCGAGAAGAAACTCAAAGTACATAAATGAAAAGAAGTTGGTGAACAACTTCCCAAGACCGGCCTTGGAGAGAAGAAGCGGACAAGGGGGAGAAACTACCCTCAGAGCGTTCCAGTTCCAGTTGTTCCAATTATTCCAAATACCATTTCACATGCGACTCCTCTTCTTATATACTATATAACTACTTAATAATTAATCAGTTATATATAATATATATATAGGAAGAAAATGAGAACGCAAAAAATTAATTGGAACAACTGGAACAACTGGAACGGGAACGCACTCTCTTCCCTCTAAGAGGCTCGCATTCAACAAGTTAAATCTTCAAACGACAAAAACAAAAAAGGGTCTTCCGAAATTTGGAGTGATGAATATATCACTTTGTAAATCAACATAATAACCTGTTTTGCTATTTGCTAAGGCATTGGTAATCAATAATGGTTTATGCTACAAACTATAAATGCACATTGGCAGAAAACTTTCTTTTAGATCTGTAAGCTATAAGAGCTAAAAAATACTCTTAATCGGAATGGTGGAAAGAAGGCATTTACCGTAAATAGGGATTGCACATATAAGCCCATCACTCCAAATTCCTGATGAACCAGAAAATTTCCCGAATGAGCCCATGCAACTTAATTAGTTGCGGATTTTAGGGGAAAGTAGAATAAATTTTATACCTTTGCAGACGTGACCTGCAAGAGGGTCACTTTTAGATTAGCAAAGGGGGCACATCTCGACTCGCGCGCGCAGCGGTACTGTAATAAGATTTGAAAAAATCACTATATTCCCACTATAATAGCAAAAAGAGTTTCGCAGGTTATGTTTAAACATTGATGTTGTAGTGTTGTTTTTTGTCATTATGGCACATGACATCCCTACATCACTAAATTCATGTTCTAGATAGAATCATTAAGTATAAATTTCAATCTTTTTGTTTTTCTATCCATTTTTGCTATCTCATCAACTGAAATCAAACATGAATCTAACTATCTGAAGAACCTAAAAAAAGTTAATTTGCTTGCGAATTACAGATAATTTCGTAAATTTGTCAATGATAAAAACAACCGAAATATGGACAAGAACGAAGAAACCATTAGCTTAACGAAGTGCGACAACTCTATTCTGGCCGATGAAATCGTTTCTAAGCTGGCCAACGCTGGTATAGCTTCATCGCTCCACGACGAGCTCAACGACCCCGCTTATGGCGCTTACGGACCTAATCCCGGGATTGAGGTGAGGGTGTTCAAGAAGGACTTGGAGCGAGCCCAGAGCATATTGAAGGAGATAACCGAAAAGCGAGAGAAGCAACTGCCATGGTGCCCCAATTGCGGCAGTCAGAATGTCGTAGCGTTAGGCAAGGTAAGGTCCAAGCTGTCTAAGTGGGCGGTCATCATCGGCGTTCTCTTGGTTGTCATCGGAATCGTCTGCATTATCCTACCATTCTGTGTGAAGTCTCTAGAGTCAGCTACGGTTAGCTTTCTTATTATATCACTGATCTCATTGGCGGTTGGCGTTGTCCTAGTCATACCCCAGCGAGAGCGCAAAAACTACAAATGCAACGAATGCGGGACTGAATTCTATAAGGAATAATTTTTAGACCCAATAATAATGTGGCAATCCAACAACTTATCTGCAAAAAGATATAAACCACTTACCTAATAAATAAAATACGACATCAGTAAAAGCCACCATTCCAAAGGTACAAAAACACGGTCACGGACTCAAAAACATCACTTTTTTTCTCGCAAATCTCCAAAAACACGCAAAAACCATCACACCCGATTAGCAATTTCAAAGACAACAAGAACCATTTTAGATTAAACAACATAAGCAAGCGACAAGAATGCATAAACAAACGCATAGTCTGTATAAATATCCAGTTGGTATAGTACGTCAATACACGTTGATTATGA
>URLQ01000170.1 GCA_900548745.1 uncultured Prevotella sp. | reverse complement strand
CTGAAGGGGGAGAGGCAGTTTGACTTCTTGATTGAGAGAGTTTGATAGGCTTATGATATGTTGGATAAAGTCTACTGGCTAAGAAAAAGTTGTACACGTGATATGGCTTAAACAAGGAAAGGATACGACTTTCAAGTCGTAAGTATGTACTTTGGAGACCTAACTCATAGGTTTTACGATGATATCTCAGGGACTTACGATGCACATCTCAGGGACTTACGATTCTATCTCACGGACTTTCGATACTCATCTCAGGGACTTCCGATGCCGTTTTACGTGTTTTCGATATCCAAATCGCACATTTAGAAGTCAAAATCTCTATCGGAATTTCAAGTGCCGTATACATGATTGAGGTATCGTCACACCGCCGATAGTACTGAATATCTGACAGTTAGGCAACCACAAGGCGGATTTTCCGGAATGACAGATAATGACAGATTCTTCTTAAATAAAAACTTCTGTCAGCCTACTATATGTTTCTGTATTATAACACCTTACCGATAACACTTGACAGAATGACAGATTTTTTCATGAAAAAAATTTTTTACGCATGCAATTTATGGGATACCAAGTCCATAGAACATCATTTTAACCCCAATCATTAGGTCGTTTGGGGGTTAAAACCTCTGAACATGACTGTACCGCCCGGATAAAGGAAGGATTAACGAAACAAAATCGGCACAAGACTTGGGAAATAGGCTATTTTTTAATATTTTTGCACAAACATGGATGCCCGTACACTTACGGCAATGAAATAAAGACAATATATGGACAACGATTTCGACATAAGACAAGAGAACGTGAGCTCGGCAGAGAAGGAGTTCGAGAACGCCCTGCGACCGCTGCGCTTCAACGACTTCAGCGGACAACAGAAGGTTGTGGAAAACCTTGAAGTGTTTGTTGAAGCGGCTAAATACCGCGGAGAACCTCTTGACCACACCTTGCTCCACGGTCCACCAGGACTGGGAAAGACTACGCTGAGCAATATCATAGCAAACGAATTAGGGGTCGGCTTCAAGCTTACAAGCGGTCCGGTGCTCGACAAGCCCGGCGACCTTGCCGGCATTCTGACATCACTTGAGCCTAACGACGTGCTCTTCATTGATGAGATCCACCGTCTGTCGCCGGTAGTGGAAGAATACCTGTACTCCGCTATGGAGGACTACCGCATAGATATAATGATTGACAAAGGTCCCTCCGCCCGTTCCATACAGATAGACCTCAACCCGTTTACGCTGGTCGGCGCGACAACAAGAAGCGGTCTTCTGACAGCTCCGCTGAGGGCGCGCTTCGGCATAAACCTGCACCTCGAATATTATGACCCGGAGACGTTGAAGCGCATCATAAAGCGTTCGGCAAGCATCCTCAAGGTGCCTATCGACGATGATGCGGCAATAGAGATAGCACGCCGTTCCCGCGGAACGCCACGTATTGCCAATGCCTTGCTCAGAAGAGTGAGGGACTTCGCACAAGTGAAAGGTTCAGGAAGGATAGACACTCGCATATCGCATATTGCCCTTACAGCCCTGAACATAGACCAATACGGTCTGGACGAGATAGACAACAAGATACTCCTCACCATAATAGATAAGTTCAAGGGTGGTCCTGTGGGCATCACCACTATAGCTACCGCCATCGGAGAAGACAGCGGCACCGTAGAAGAAGTCTATGAGCCTTACCTTATTATGGAGGGTTTCATCAAGCGTACGCCGAGAGGACGTATGGTTACAGAACTGGCATACCAGCATTTCGGAAGGAATCCCTATGCCGGCAACGCCATGGAACCTACACTTTTCTGACAACGGTAAGACAAACGCCTTGGGGCGCAAAGGAAATGACAATCGTTATTTCCTTTGCGCCTCAAGTATTTCCATGAGTTCGTCCATCGTATTGGCACGCAGCATGGCAATACGGGTCTGACGGAAATTCGGAATGCCTTTGAATATCGGACTTGCCGCAAGATGGCGGCGTGTATGGAGAATACCACGATATTCATCTATTCTCTCCACGTTGATACGGAGCTGCTCTTCCAACACGTCAAGCATCCAGTTGAAAGTCATTGCCGGATCCGGCTCCCTACCCTCAAGGTAGTCTGTTATCTCCTTGAATATCCATGGTCTGCCGAAGGTGGCACGCCCTATCATCACAGCATCAACACCATATTGCTCAAAAGCACGTTTCGTCTCTTCCGGAGAAGTGATGTCACCATTACCTATTATAGGAATAGTAATCCGCGGATTACGCTTCACCTCACCAATAAGAGTCCAGTCGGCAGAGCCAGTATACATCTGAGCACGGGTCCTGCCGTGGATAGTAAGAGCCTGTATGCCACAATCCTGAAGTTGCTCGGCAAGGTCTGTTATTATCAGATTGTCATTACTCCATCCAAGACGGGTCTTCACCGTGACCGGAGTATTCACCGCCTTGACCACATTGCGTGTTATGTCAAGCAGCAGAGGTACGTTCTGCAGCATACCTGCCCCCGCTCCCTTACCGGCGACCTTCTTTACCGGGCAACCAAAATTAATATCTATAACATCAGGATGAGCCTGGTCTTCAACAATCTTTGCAGCCTCAACCATCGAATCTACATCCCTTCCATATATCTGTATGCCTACAGGACGCTCCTCATCACTTATTGTCAGCTTGCTGACAGTACTCTTTACGGAGCGTACAAGAGCTTCCGCACTAACAAACTCCGTATATACCATAGAGGCACCATAACGCTTGCACAGCATACGGAAACCGATGTCGGTAACATCTTCCATCGGGGCAAGAAAGAGAGGATGGTCTGAGAATTGTATATTTCCTATTTTCATTGTTCTTTATTTTCTATAGCTTCCTGTTACTTCATGAGATGATACACACTACCGGCAAGGGGCTTTACGACACCCTGCATCTCGAGTTCAAAGAGCTTAGCCTGCATCGTGCCTACCGCCATGCCCGTATTGGCAATCAGGACATTGAGCTGCTGGTCGTTTTCCTTGGACAGGGCATCAACAATAACCTTTGCCTCTTCAGACAATTCGGGAAAGAGATTCCGCTCTATTCCCTTCTGCCTTGCCGTGGCAAGCTTTGCATCATCATCCCAGCCCATTGCCTTCACGATGTCTTCAGCAGACGTAACAAGCATAGCGCCGTTATCCCTTATAAGATTGTTGCAGCCTTCTGAATACTTATCCCCCACCCTGCCTGGAAAGGCAAAGACATCCCTGCTGTACGACTTTGCCATGGAGCACGTGATCAGCCCTCCTCCATGGGCGGCACTCTCCACAAGGATGGTTGCATCCGACATGCCGGCAACTATACGGTTTCGTCTGACGAAGTTCACCTTGTCGGCATTGGTATTGGTGAAATGCTCTGTCAGCAATCCTCCATTGTTCACCATCCTGTTGGCTGTCTCTCTATGCCGTGGAGGATAAAGATTGTCAAGACCGTGCGCCAAGACACCTACAGTAGGAATATTGTTCTCCAGAGAATGGCGATGAGCCATGATATCTACGCCATAGGCAAGACCGCTGACAATAAGCAGTTCGGGGCACAGCGCACCGATCTGTTCCACAAGATTCCTGATACAGTCATCAGCATATTGCGTGGCATGGCGTGTGCCGACGATATTCACAACCCTTTTCATATTGAGGTTTCCATTACCGCAATAGAAGAGGACAAGCGGAGCATCGGCACATTCGAGAAGACGTTTGGGATATGATTCATCGGCGATGGTAAGAACCTGTATACCGTGAGAAGCGACATACTCCGCCTCTTCCGTCGCCCTTTCCTGCAACTTACCTATATTCTTCAGGCTATTTACCAAGCGTGGGGACGCCGTGGGGGCAATGTCAAGGATATTGTTATGGTTTTCAATTACAGCGGAGAAAGAACCGGCTTCGGCATACAGTTCTCTCATTGCCGGAATATGGAAATAGCTCATACGGGCGAGAGTCATCGCCGCAAGCGTTTCTTGTGAGAGTGCAGACATAACCTTATATTATATATATTCTTTAAAAGCCTCGTCATATTCCGGACTATTGGCAAGCTTTCCGTTCACGAGACACACAAGGTCTATCACTCCCTTGAAACAAATCTTATTGTCTGAGGCGCGATAGATATCCTGGTGGAACACATACTTTATTCCTTCCTTTGTAAGGTTCAGACGGGAATAAAACTCATCGTCACATTGCAGAGGTGTCTTGAACTGCAAGTTCATCCTTGCCACTACGGCATCTATTCCACGACGGTGCATATCAGCAAAGCTAAGTCCACACTTCTGCAAGAACAGATGTCGCGTATGTTCTGCATAATGCAGATAGTTTGCGTTGTTCACTATACCCTCGATGTCACACTCATAATCGCGCACCATCATCTTGGTTTCAAATATATAATTCATGTTTCTATTGTTTTTACTTAAAGCCACAATACGCTCTCGTTACCCATATTAAAGAGCAGGTCGAGAATACTCATGTTAGGAAGGAAGCCATGCCGCTGCTCATAGACCTGATAATACCTACGTGGAACGAAATCCGAATCCGGCATAGGATGCTTAGGACGGATTACATCCCGGTAATCATCTATTCCCAGGTCTTTCACCTCTTCCGTTGTCATATAATGGTCGGTAAATGTTATGTCCGGTTCTATATCAAGCAGCTCGCACATCTTTCTGCAAATATCGGCATTAAAGGCATAAAGACTCTCCCATCTGCTTTCAAAAAACGGCTTTATGTCGTCGGCATAATACTCAAAGAACGGTGATTCGCCATACGCACTCTTCAGGGCGTTCCAATGCACATGGCGCCAGTTGCCATGATCGCTTATCTGCGGCTGGCGTTCAACAGGAGAGAGCATCCCATCCATTGGCTTGGCAACAGGCTTTGCAGGCACGGTAAGCGAAAGCGGACCGTTCGGCGTAGCGATAACGCAACGGTTGCGAAAGGTCTGCTTTATGAAGCTGTCATGCTGCTCTATAAGGATTTTGTCGTAGCGGTTAAGTTTCTGATACCACTGTACGGGTCCGAAATATGTTGACGATAATAATGCTGTCATAATTCATCTTATACTATAAAGGCATAAACCACCTGCCAGAGCGGAAGCTGTTGAAGAACGACTCGCTGTCTCCCTTGGAATATACAACCATTACCACACGTCCTATGATATGATCCTCCGGAACGAAGCCATAGAAGCGGCTGTCAGGGAACGTGTCTTCCGGCATGACGCTCATCCAATAATAGTTTTTCGAGAAATAAGCATAATGTGTCTCCTTGCCGTCAAGATACAGCTTGTCTTCTACAATATCCGCATCACGATGCTCATGAATACGATAGGTATTGCACAGAAGCTTTATATTCCAAGGCTTCACCTCAACCATACGACACTTCTTCGGCGGTATTATCGGCTTGCGGTTCACCATTACCGTATCCCCCGGCCCTGCCATACAGAATGCTGCATGTACAGGACGGTTACACACGGAGCTTATTGTGTCGAGCGGATAGTTGAAAGCCACCAGCTCCCCTTTTCCTACAGGTTTGCGAAACCATCTGCTGTAGGGGAAGAACTT
>URLQ01000169.1 GCA_900548745.1 uncultured Prevotella sp. | reverse complement strand
CCTCAGCGTCGCGTGTCCTGTTGCGATCGATTTTCGCTTTCCAGAACTCCGTGTTCGTCTTTGGCAGCACGTAGTATCTGCATCCCTCATGCCCGTGCCAGAAGCATCCGTTAACGAAGATGCACGTGCGGTATTTGCGCATTACGATATCCGGCCGTCCGGGCAGGCGCGGATGGTTCAGCCGGTAGCGGAAACCACGGCTGAACAAGAACTTCCTGACCGTAATCTCCGGCTTGGTGTCTTTTCCCCGTATCGCAGCCATGCAGCGGTGTCGTTGTTCCTTAGTCATCTTGTCCATAACAGTGGTTTAGTATGTTTGAAGCAAGTCATGCCTCTGCATTTGTATTCAATTTCTCTATCACCTTCTCATCAGCAGGAAGCCATTTCACGGAATCGAGGTCTTCATGTCTGAGCCATTTCGCCGCTTCGTGTTCCAGTAGAGTCAGTTCTCCGCTTTTCACCTTACACAGATAGCAATGCATGGTGAGATGGAACTTCGGGTAGTCATAGTCAACTGTAGTCAGTAGGCTTCCTACGGATATTTCCGTTGCCAGTTCCTCGCGTATTTCTCTTTGCAGTGCCATTTCCGGTGTTTCGCCGGTTTCCATCTTGCCGCCAGGAAACTCCCACCAGTCTTTCCATTCACCATATCCCCTTTGTGTGGCAAATACTCGGTTGTCGTTGCAGATGATAGCAGCAACCACTTCTATATGTTTTCTTTCTTTCGTGTCCATAATCATCCGATAGCTTTATATTGACTTGCAAAGGCGTATATGGCTTCTGACATAGGTGTAGTCAGATGCCATACAATCTGCATAGGCTTTGAGCCTTCCATACTCTTCATCGTCACTTGTCCGAGATATGTGAATCCCATCCTGCAACCGTAATCGGGATGCTCCACTTGCTGACGCACGAACAAGAGCATGTTGTTTTCTCCATTACGATAAGCCTCTGCCTCCCGACTGCCTTCGCGAACTCTGTTTTGTGTCTCCCAATGAAAGAACTCTCGATTTTGGGCATAGTCCTTGTATGCAGTCATTGAACCCTCTTCGCGTTTCTTGATTATGTCTACGTACATTGCCTCAAGTTTTATGTCTTTCAATCGTTCAACACCTTCGCGTGAAGATGATTTTCGTTCTATGGTAGAAAGCCCGAGTGCCGCTTGTATTTGTGCTTTAGAGTAAACCCCATGCAGACGGAGGGGGTTCCATTCCTTATAGACAGAATTGTCTTCTTTCTCTGGTGCGGCACATCCGTCTCTCAGATAGTCAATAACCTCTCTGAACTCTTGTACAAACAATTCGTCGGAAGCTAAATCTCTGAACATATCTTCAATGCTGGCATAATTGCCTGCTTTGTCATATAAGTCATAATATAGCATTACGGCGCAGCGCTTCTCCTGCTCGGAGAAAGCATTGGTGTCACATCTAAACCCTGTTTCTGCAAACCGCAGCAGTTGTGTGAAGTATGAGAATGAGTCTGTTGCAAGCCATTTTTTTGTGATAGCAAACTTTATTTGTGCTGAATGTTCGGAAACTTCCTTACAGACTTCTGCCAACTGACATAGCTCTCCCCATGTCATGCTGCCATAGATTTTGTGGAAAGGTATATGACTGTAAGCCAAGAAACCCTTCAGCGAGAACGACCCCTTGCAGACATTGCTGTATGCGGTGATCTCCTTGATGATTCTGCTTCGGTTGAGGCTGCGTATATAACCCTCGATGTTTGCAAGTATTTCCTCCTTTGCCTTTTCTTCCAAGACGATCTTGCAACCGAAAGGTGCATTCGTAAAGCCACCCTCAATCTCTTCCTTAATGTTTCTTGAATGGCGGCCAATCAAGGCCTCAAACCGTTCTTTGTAGCTGAACTCTGCACGTGAATGGCCTACAAAGTCAAGCACTGTAAGATGGTCTTTGCCTTTATGTAGTCGTAGTCCTCTACCGAACTGTTGAAGAAACACCGTTGCACTTTCCGTTGGACGAAGAAACAGTATTGTGTCGATTTCGGGAATATCCACGCCCTCATTGAAAAGGTCTACGACAAAGAGATAATTGATTGTTCCGGCCTGAAGCTGCTTCTTTACGAGATGACGATGGCGGTTGTCGTCGTCACTCGTCAGCACATCCGTTCTCAATCCTGCCAGTGTGAACTTGGCATTCATGAATTTGGCATGTTCTTTGTCAACGCAGAAGCACAGCGCTCGTATTTTATTCAATCGGCTGTTTCCTATATACTCCTGCATCTTTTTCAGGATTAGCCCTGTACGGAAGTCGTTCTGCGTATAAACACGAGATAGCTCGGAGATGTCATAACCGTGTCCGTTCCATTTTACTTCTGTCAGATCCACATTGTCGGGAATGCCATAATAATGGAATGGTGCAAGCAAGCCGGCATTCAATGCAGCAGGAAGACGAATTTCTGCGGATATATGTCCGTCAAAGAAAACCGTGATGTCCTCCTGTTCGTTTGTTCGTTCTGGTGTCGCTGTCAGGCCAAGTAGTATCTGAGGCTTGAAGTAGGTCATCAGCTTGACGTAAGTTGGCGCCACAATATGGTGCACCTCATCCACAACCATATAGTCGTAGAAATCTTCAGTAAGTTGCAGACTGTCTAATCGGTTGCGCAATGTGTCCTTGCTTGCAAAGACATGCTGGTAGCTGGAAGGCTCGTTATTGCCATCCCATACGCTGCCGAAGTTTGGATCTTCAAGCACAATGCGGAAAGTAAGCATTGCCTGTCGCAGGATTTCCTGGCGATGGGCAATGAAGAGAAAACGACAGTCGGGATGAGCCTCGCGGTAGCGTTTGAAGTCGAAAGCGGCAATAACTGTCTTTCCCGTTCCTGTAGCTGCCACCACAAGGTTTCGGAAATGGCCATGCACGTTTCGCTCCACATCCAGTTTTTCCAATATCTCCTGCTGATAGTCTTTGGCACGCATCAGGTCGAGAGCCGAGAAATTAAGCAATGGGGTTTCCCAATCTGTGCATAAGGCCTTCTTCAGCCGTTCGTCGCTTATCCCAGGAATGAAATCCTCAAAGGTTTCGTCACACCAATATGTCTCAAATGAATTCCGCACATCATAGACAACCTTTGGCAGTTCAAACTGAGTAGCCTTGAAGTTCCATTCCTTTCCATCCTTCAATGCATAGAAGGAGAGGTTGCTGGAACCGATATAAACCGTGTGGAAGCCAGAGTTGCGAAGGAATATATAGGATTTTGCATGCAAGCGGTCTTGCGTGCCGTCATACGATATTTTGATTTTCGTGTTTGGCAAAGAGGCTAATCTTGTGATGGCATCATAGTCCGTTGCACCTGTGTATGTGGTTGTTATTATGCGCAGCTTTTTCCCTTCACTTGTGAATTTACGCAAACTGTTCCAAAGAAGGTTCAGACCACTTGTCTTGATAAAGGAAACTACCCAGCAGATCTCGTCGGCACAGAGAATCTCACGGTTTAACTCGCTCTCCATATCTGCTGGCCCTCTGCCTCCGAAAAACAATGCGCTATGACTCAATGATGTTATCGGGGTGATGGCTTTCAGATGTTTCTCAATGTCAGGATATTCACAATTCGTACGATCTACAATTGCAGTCAGGATACTTTTTTTTGCATCTATAAGGTCGAGCTCGGTGTCATTCATGTTGAATTCCTTGCCTAAGGCCTTAATAACCGAATTTATGAAATCTGTATATTTGTCAGCATCCTGGTCATCTGGGGTGTTGGCAAATGCTATCTCAATAAGATTCTGTAGATACTTACTGAGAATACTCATGGCATCATCCTTTGAAATCGGTTTCTTGCCTATGTAGAATCGCTCTGTGTCCACCTTGTTCAATTTCAGCTTGAAGAGGCGGTTGATTATCTGTTCGTAAACTCCGGTATGAATATTCGTGTCTTGCATAAATGTCTTGAACCTTCATTGGTGAAAATAAAATGTGAATTGTGGTAGACTGACTTGTATTTAACCGTCTATCCATACCGTCAACGCCTTTGACAGCGCGAATTCTTGCAGTTGTGCAGCTATGCAACGACTGAAGAAGTCGAACACTCGGCCATAACATTCCATTGCAATCTTACCGTCAATGCTGAGAATGGCATTATTGCTGCTGACGCGTATTTCCCTTAGTGGAAATATGTCAGGATTGAAATAATCCATATCATCACCAGCTTGATAAGCCTGAAACCTTCTGTCGTCCAATAAATCCAAACGAGCGGATGTGTCGGGAAGAGCTTTCAGCGTTTCTATTACATCTGCCGTGTCCATTTCCTCGTCTTTTGTATAGCGCAGGGCATAGAACTTTTCTATCAACGGAACAAGTTCTTTGTCAAGAACTTCATCCTTTATGGAATATACATAATACTTTTCTTTTTCACTACGTTCGTAAATATCAGATAGGTTATATCTGTTCTCTACTTTGCTGAGAACATCTTCAACCGATATTTCATCAAATTCCTGCTCCTTTCTAACGGATGTCATCAAACGCAATCCTATTGCCAAATACTGTCCCATAATGATTCTTTTTAGGTTATACAAAAGTTATGAGAGATAATTTGTTTTATCTCTTAAATTAGCAGACTTGTAATTTCACAAGAAAGCAAGTCGTTGGACAACAACAGATTATCCAAAGTTTGCATATGTCAGAATTTTCACTTATCTTAGTGTTGCTAAAAACTTAAATAAAGAATATCTGACATATGGCAAAGGTAAACATAAAATCTGAGAAAACCACTCCTTTCAGATTATTTTATTACTCTTATGTGTGCAGGCAGGAAAACATTATTTTATTTATATATATAATATTACTATATAACTCTGCCGTCAGGGATAGTGCCACTACTTCCAAGTCGGAAAACTTGGGAACAGGACCACGGCGTGGAACATTACCAGATTCATTGACGAGATTTTCAGAGAATTGCTTGTATATCTCAAGTATTTTGATGAACTTTGCATAAAGACCTTACATACGGTGATTTTAACTTAATATTTTGAGCAACATAAGTTATAAGAAACAGCGATATGCGTAACTTTTTACTCAGATTTATCAACTTAAATTAATTCCGCCAACGGGTAGTAACTCTATATGACTATACCCTATAAAATAAGTAACGCCCCCCAAGTATGCTGCTCGAAAGCTCGCCTGGGAGGCCTATTATCTTTAAGTTTAAAAACTATCTATTAAATTTTCTGCTGCAAAATTACGATTAGTTTTTGTGATAACAAAGTTTTTCAAGCAAAAAATGTTATTTCCCAAAATTATCATCTTTCCAATTAGCAGGAAATCCCACTATAATTCCTAAGTGCCATCGAAATAAACGACAAAGGGAAAATATGAACAACTTGTGATATTTTATGAATATGCCTACATAGTGAATAATCAGTAACTTTGCAGCCGAATTATAAATAAAGGTATGAAAAGAATATTGTTCACAATTTCCCTGACTGTTCTTGCCGGGTATTCCCTGGCGCAAGAAAAACTCTCGTTGGGGCAATGCCTGCAGATGGGCATTGAAAGGAATCTTAATCTGAAAACTTATGAGGGTAATGTGCTGAAAGGAAAGCACGACATCAGTGAGAACCGCTCTCGCCTGTTGCCGCAGATAAATATCGGTGCCGGGCTGAACGACAACTTCACCCCTCCA
>URLQ01000168.1 GCA_900548745.1 uncultured Prevotella sp. | reverse complement strand
TTCTTGTACTACTACTTCTCTGTTTATTGTAATCTTTTCAAAGAACTCTTTCTTTATCTGCCCTTTCAAACTCTGAAACTGTCTTGTAACAGCGTTCGTTCTCAAAAGCGGATGCAAAGGTAGTCAGTTTTACAATACAAAGCAAATCTTTTTATGAAAAATGTGCTCAAAAACATATTGTTTTCGATTTATTTTACAGAATAGAGGGAAATACGGGCGATTTCACCTTTTATATATTCATGCGCGCGAAAGAAACTGTGGACGGAAACAGGGGCGTTGAAGATGGAGGAGAGGGAGAAATCATGGGGAAAATTACAGAAAAATAGTAGGATTACTTGAAAAAACCACTTAGTTGGATAAAGGATGTCGCTTAGTTAAATAAAGGATGTTGTTTGATTTCCATGAGAGATTTGCCGAATTTAGTAAAGAAAGTTACCCGATTACGTATATAAGGCCGCAGAATTTCTTTCCCAACTCAACATATAACAATCTATTGAAGAAGCGAAGCCTGAAAGAAATGTGCGCACATTATGACAATGTACGCACACAAGTAATGAAGATTGTTATGTGTTATTTCTTCTCCTCTTTCCTAAATGTTTTATCTATATAATCCATAATCAAGTCAACAGCCTGGTCTTCTGTCATTTCGCTGATATCTATGACCAAGTCATAATTTCTTGCATCGTAACGGCTTTTGCCTGCAAATTTCTTTGTATATGCCTCACGTCCCTTATCCACTTTTTCGATTGTCGCTACAGCCTGTTCTTCAGTCAGATTTCTCACTCGCATCATTCTCTCAATACGTTTTTCCATCTTGCTGCGGATAAATATCTTAAGAGCATTAGGATGGTCGCGGAAAATAAAGAAACCGGAGCGCCCTGCAATGACGCATGACTCGTCATCGGCAAGCTGCTTAAGGAAATCACTTTCCACCCGGAACACGTTTTCCGTTGTCGCCACAGTACTTTCGATAGCGAATCTCTCTTCCACCTTATATCTGTTCATATAGCTCTCTATCAGATTGTTCCACCAGTTGAATTTTGAAGACCTCACTTCCTCAAGCTCATCCACAGAGAGGTTGAATCTCTTCGTCAGCTCCTTGATAATATCTTTATCATAGAACTTTACTCCAAGTCTTTCGGCAAGTTTTTCACCAACTACGTGTCCGCCGGAACCGACTTCACGGTTTATTGCAATAACAAATTTCTCATTCTTGTTCATAGTCTACTGTGCTTTTATAATATTATACGTATTGGCAAATCATTTCGACCACAAATATAAGAAATCTTTTTAATATTGCCACAGATTTATGCAATATTTTTCGCCCCGGAAATAAAAGTTTTATTGCCGCTGCAAACAGGAAACCCAGCCGTCGGACAACAAATCTCCAACGGCTGGGTTTTCCACCTAATAATTATTTCTTTCAATAACAGACAATCATATTCCTACAACATTTCCGGAAGCTGGAAGAGCTTTATTCCATTACTTCCCTTTATGAGGATATAATAGCCTTCGGGCTTATGGGCGGCAATTTCCGCCTTCACTTCATCCACATCAGCGAATTTTCTGTAGTGACATTTCGTTTTCCCGAACTCTTCACCTACAAGCCAAACGTTGCTGATATTGTTTTCCATCAGGAAATCCACGACCTTCTGATGCTCCTCACCGCTCACTTCACCGAGTTCCCTCATATCTCCGAGTATAGCCATCTTGGGAGAAACCGCCATGTCGCGGAAATTCTCAAGCGCAGCCCTCATGCTTGTCGGATTGGCATTGTAGGTGTCCACAATCAGCTTGTTGCTACCAGTCACCTCCAACTGCGAACGATTGTTCGTCGGTATATACTCCCTCAGTGCTTCGGAAACATCTTCTTCCGAAACATTAAAATAGATGCCGATACATGCGGCTGCAAGCATATTATAGACATTGTAGCTTCCAATCAGATGAGTCTGCACTTCATGCCATCCGCCCTGACGGTGGTTCCAACGGAACTTCAGGAACGGTGCACACTCCATTACCTCTCCACAAACCTCAAGAGAGGAATCATCCGTCGTAGTGCCATATTTGACGAGCTGCAGTCCTTCGGCGATACCTTGCAGGTATTTGTTCTCATTATGTATGAACACAAATCCTCCTTTGTCACGGATATAGTCGTACAGTTCCCCCTTTGTCTTGATGACGCCTTCAAACGAGCCGAAGCCCTGCAGATGCGCACGTCCTACATTTGTTATTATTCCGCAATCCGGCTCAACGATATCCACCAAGGTCTTTATGTCACCCGGGTGACTTGCCCCCATCTCCACTACAGCGATTTCATGCTCAGGCTTAAGACGAAGCAATGTTTTCGGCACACCAATATCATTATTGAAGTTGCCCTGCGTGTACAGCACATTGTATTTCTTTTCCAAAACCGCCGCCACGAGTTCCTTTGTTGTTGTTTTACCGTTCGTGCCTGTAATGCCGATGATTTTAGTTCCGAGGTGACACCGATGGTAATTGGCAAGACGTTGCAATGTCTTCAGACAATCATCCGTAAGTATAAATCGTTCATCGCCCTGCGGAGCATACTCCTGTTCGTCAACGACGGCATACGCACATCCCTGCTCTATTGCCTTTGCCGCGAAAGCATTTCCATTGAAGGAAGCACCTTTGAGAGCAAAGAAGATAGAGCCCTGCGGACAATCCCTGCTATCAGTTGTCACCACAGGATGCTGCTCAAAGATTTTATAAAGTTCTGAGATTTCCATATTCTTCATTTGTTTATAATGCAAAAGTAGTCAAAAAAACTATATGAAGGAAAGGCAACACACAAATAATTATTTTCAAATAGCATAAGAATTTTACGGAACAAGACGTTTTAACTCTTTTTAAACCTCCGTTATGCAGTAATGAGTAACTATGGTTGTTTTATCGATGAAACGTATAACATCTGATTTACTCAGAATACGTACTTTTACATAGTCAATATTTATGTTTTCTTTTTTCTTATGCTTTTGTAGTGATACAGAAGAAAAGAATAAATAACAATCAACAACGTTTAAAACGTTCCTTTTATAAAAAAGTCTATTAATTGTTGCATCCGCCGCTGTTGGGAAACAGAGGCGGTTTGTTCTTTTACGTCATTTGCGAATCTGTCCTTCACCTTCCACGATCCATTTGTAGGTGGTAATCTCCTCAAGAGCCATAGGTCCTCGCGGACCGAGTTTCTGAGTACTGATGCCAATCTCTGCGCCAAGTCCGAACTGTGCGCCGTCGGTAAAGCTCGTAGGCACGTTCCAATATACGCAGGCTGCATCAACAAGAGTCTGAAACTTACGTGCTGCCGCCTCATTACCGGTTATTATACATTCGCTATGCCCGGAACCATACCGGGCAATATGCTCTATAGCCTCATCAATGGAAGAGACAGTACGCACCGCAAGTTTGTAGTCCATAAACTCCGTCCCATAGACTTCCGCAACAGAATGTCGCAGAAGCTCATGAGGGTATTTACCGTCGAGGGCAGCATAAGAAGGTTCGTCAGCAAGAAGCACCACATTCCTCTCCGCCAGCAGGCTGCACAACTGCGCCAAGTCAGGCAGGCGCTTCTCATGTATCAGCAGACAATCCAGAGCATTGCATACGCTGACCCTCCTCGTCTTTGCGTTATTGATTATGGCTGCCCCCATTCCTACATCACCCCATTCATCAAAATAAGCATTCACCACACCGGCACCTGTCTCTATCACCGGCACACGAGCTGTGTCACGCACGAAGTCAATAAGCCGTCTTCCTCCCCTTGGAATACACAGGTCAACATATCCCACGGCATTCAACAGTCTTGCCGTTGCCTCATGGGTGGCAGGAAGAAGCGACACCGTACATTCGTCAATACCTTCAGAGCGAAGCACTTCATGAATAACGTTTACCGCCTCGCGATTGGAGTTGTCAGCATCCTTTCCGCCCTTCAGCACACAGGCATTGCCACTCTTGAAACAGAGAGAGAACACATCAAACGTAACATTTGGCCGTGCTTCATAAATCATGCCGATAACACCGAACGGCACACTCACACGGTGCAGACGCATACCATTAGACAGTGTTTTGGCTTTTGTAACCCTCCCCAACGGAGAAGTAAGGGAAGCCACATTGCGCATATCGGCAGCAATGTCGTCAAGACGTGCCCCAGTGAGCATCAGTCTGTCATAAAGAGGATTACTCTTATCCATCCGGTTGAGGTCGAGGGCATTAGCCTCAAGCAGCCTCTCCTTATTGGCAACAACGGCATCAGCAACCTTATTCAAAACGAGAGAACGCCTCTCGTCCCCCAGCAAAGGAAGAAGCTTCCCGGCTTTCTTAACATCAGCAAATATTTTGTCCATATACTTTTCCGTTTTAATAAACCACCATATAGTCGTAATGTATAAGAGGCTTCACATCATGCACCCCCACCATTCCGCTTGCGGTATGCACATCATACGAAGAGCGTCCTATACCTATTATATTATTGTCCTCGTCAAGGATGGTCAGCAGGTCACCTTCTTCAAAATCCCCCTCCACGCTTGTCACTCCCACCATAAGCAGGCTCACAGCATGCTTTCCACGCAAAGCCTCAGCAGCCTTGTTATTAACAGTTACTGTTCCTTTAGCAAAGCTCGAACTGTGGGCTATCCATTTCTTCAATGCTCCGGCAGGCTGCGGGTTAGGCAGAAAGACAGTATGAAGAGTCTCCTCCGGATGTTCAAACAAGTCGACAAGCACATTCTCACGCTTTCCATTCGCTATCACCACTCTGATACCCTCATTTGCGACGCATCTGGCAATGTTACACTTGCTCGTCATGCCGCCACGTCCCAAAGAGCTTTTCTCGTTGCTGATATATTCATTGAGATCTCTTCCCGGCTCCACTATTTCTATAACAGAAGCCCCTGGATCATTCGGATTACCATTATAGATGCCGTCAACATTGCTCAGAATAACAAGTTCGTCGGCATCCATCATCGAAGCGACAAGACCGGAAAGTTCATCGTTGTCGGTAAACATAAGTTCCGTTATACTTACCGTGTCGTTTTCGTTTATAACCGGAATCACCCCATTCTCAATCATCACCTCCATACACGCCCTCTGGTTAAGATATTCGCGGCGTGTGGAGAAACTCTCTTTCATTGTAAGAATCTGACCTATATGAATATCATACTCACGGAAAAGGTCATAATAAAGATTCACCAGCTTCACCTGTCCTATAGCCGAGAATAGTTGTCGCAGTTCTACACTATCAAGCTTCTTTGAAACCTTCATCTCTCCCCTGCCTCCTGCCACCGAGCCACTTGAAACAAGGATTATCTCATGCCCCTTCCTGCGCAAATACGCTATCTGGTCAACGAGAGTTGACATCTGGGTAACGTCCAGTTTTCCGTCACCTCTCGTCAGCACATTACTACCTATTTTTAATTACTATTCGCATAATATTTCTTCAAAACACCAAACAAATGAAACACAAAGATAGCAAATAACTTTCATTTTAACGCAAATTACGCAAGAAAAATAAGATTGTCTGAATTAATATACAAACAACCTTGTAATAATGCATAAAAATATACTTTTATGCATTTCGCAAACCGCGAAAAACAGGGCTTTTTAGAAAGTTACCGAATTTCATGAAGAAAGTTACTATGTTTGCAACCGCTAATGCGATAAAAGCAGTATGAAGA
>URLQ01000167.1 GCA_900548745.1 uncultured Prevotella sp. | reverse complement strand
TAACGACCATTCTCCGACGTAACCACAAGTTGAAAGATGCCACCGACACACAGGAGGCTGACGATGACGACTTCAGCATACGCTCGCAGGAAGAACTTGCATCGATGATGAACTCCACCACCGACATGATGACAATACTGCTGGGCTGCGTGGCAGGCATCTCACTCATCGTGGGTGGTATCGGTATCATGAACATCATGTATGTGAGCGTGACGGAACGCACCAGGGAAATAGGACTGCGCATGAGCGTTGGAGCGCGTGGCGTGGACATACTGAACCAGTTCCTCATCGAGGCGATACTGCTCAGCGTAACTGGCGGCATAATAGGAGTCATTATCGGCGTAGGCTCCTCATACGCCATCAAGTTCGTTGCCCACTGGCCCATATACATACAGCCGTGGAGCATCGTTATGAGCTTTGCCGTGTGTACATTCACGGGAGTGTTCTTCGGATGGTATCCGGCTAAAAAAGCAGCACAACTCGATCCAATAGAAGCTTTGAGATATGAATAGACAAGCAAGCACCACCTACCACAAGACCATCATCGCCATACATGTGGCGGTATGGCTCGTCGTATTTCTCGCGCCACTCACGTTCTTCAACCGCGGCGACAGGTTCGAGGCGGAGAAACTCGTGCCCATGATTTCATATCCGCTCGCAATGATGGCGGTGTTCTACACGATGTATCTCCACATTACACCGCGCTACTTCTTCGCACAGGACAGGCGCAGGTTCTGGATACTTACAGTGGCACTGGTCGTGACGGTGGGTGTGCTGCTACATCTATGGATAAACTTCGCCCACGGACTGTTCCCCAAACCTGTCGGAATGATGCGCCACATACCGCCGGAACACCATATCCGTATGGAGGTATGGATGATTCTGCGCAACATATCCAGCATGGCGGTAGCTACTGCCATAGCAACAATGTCTATAATAACAATGCGCTGGCAGGAAGCCGAGACGGCACGACAGGAGGCAGAACTGGCACGGCAGAAAGCCGAAACCGCACGTGCCGATGCCGAGCTGAAGAATCTACGCAACCAGATAAACCCACACTTCCTGCTGAACACGCTGAACAACATCTATGCACTGACGGCATTCGACCCCACAAGGGCACAGGAGGCAATCATGCAGCTGAGCGGTATGCTGCGCCACGTGCTATACGACAACCAACAAGAGTTCGTGAAGCTGCAGGACGAGGTGGCGTTCATCCACAGCTACGTAAACCTAATGAAGATGCGCACGCCAAAGACATGCCGCATCAACGTAGAGGTAGACATACCGGAACCTTGCAACAAGCTTGTGGCTCCGCTCATCTTCATCTCCCTCATCGAGAACGCTTTCAAGCACGGCATTGCCGCCTCGGGCGAGAGCTTCATCAGCATCAGCATCAAAGCCGACACCGAAGGCATAGAATGCAATGTGGAGAACTCCAACCACCCCAAGCTGCAGACCGACCGCAGCGGCCACGGCATAGGACTGCAACAAGTGCAGAAGCGTCTGGAGCTCTCATACGGCAACAGATTCTCATGGGAGAAGGGAACAAAAGAAAACGATAGTATTTATTTTTCAAAAATCATGATCTATGACACTTAATTGTATTATTATTGACGATGAACCGCTGGCAGCAGAACTGTTAGCGAGCTACGCAAAGAAAGTGCCTTTCCTTACGCTTCAAGGCACATTCAACAGCGCTACCGAAGCTATAAAGACCATCAGAGAAATGAAAATCGACCTGATTTTCCTTGACATACAGATGCCTGAACTCAGCGGACTTGAGTTTGCACGCATCATCGGTCCGGAAACGAAGATTGTATTCACTACAGCCTTCAACCAATATGCCATCGAGGGCTACAAGGTCAACGCCCTCGACTATTTGCTGAAGCCGATAAGCTTCGAGAAATTCCTCGAAGCGGCAAACAAAGCTCTCTCATGGTTCGAGCTCCGCAGCAAGGTTGCATCGATGAAAAGCGACAGGTTCGTGTTCATAAAGAGCGAATACAAATTGCAGAAGGCTTCCTTCGACGACATTCTCTACATAGAGGGTGTGAAGGACTACGTGAAGTTCTACCTCATAGACGGCACCAACGTAATGTCGCTGATGAACATGAAGAAGGTGGAGGAATATCTGCCATATCCGGAGTTCCTGCGCATCCACCGCTCTTATATTGTCCACATGCCTAAGGTTTCGCAGATTGATCGCTTCCGTATCGTCATCGGCGAGCAGTTTCTACCTATCTCTGAAACATACAAAGACAGCGTGCAGAAATTCATCGAAGACCACACGCTGTCATAATCATATTTTTATATTTTATAAAGGAGATAAATCCTTTAAATAAGGAGAAAATATCCATTATTCTATTATAAAAACAGGACAAACCAATCATTTTTGTCCGTCTTTGTGCGGGGAGTGGAATCCACTCCCCCACTCTTTTGTTTTCTATCTTACAGCCTCAACGACTGTCTTTACGTTCTTAATCTTTTCCGTGGCAGCAAGCCGCAACACGCTCTTCACCTTCGCCCTTGCCACGGCGGCATAGCAGTAGCGGTCGTTGACGTCAATCCTGCCTATCTCCGATCCCTGCAGCTGACACTTCTTGCATAGGAATCCAAGCACATCGCCCTTCGAAATCTTGTCCTTCTTTCCCTTGCCAATATATATCGTTGCCATACGTGGCAACGGTGGTTCTGTAGGCGTCTCGCCGACTTCATATTCCGGCATTCCAGGGTCGGTATATTCGGGCAGATGCTCCTCGGGACCGAGCAGCACGAAGGTGCGTCCCTCGGCATCCCATCGTGCAGTGCGTCCCACTCGGTGAGTGTATTCCGCTTCGCCCTGCGGAAGATGGTAGTGTATGATGTTGTCTACGTCGGGAATATCGAGTCCGCGCGATGCGAGGTCTGTCGATACAAGCACCGTGGCGGAGCCATTACTGAACTTATACAGGTTGTCCTCTCTCTGCCTTTGGTCGAGTCCTCCATGATACATGCTGCAGACGAAGCCCTTGTCCTGCAGGAACTGCCACGTACGCTCCACGCTGCTGCGGTAGTTAAGGAACACGATGCTACTCTTCTCGCCGAAGCTGAGCAGCAGATGCAGTAGCGTGTCAAGCTTATCTTTCTGTTCGGAGCGCACTACAAAGCTCCTTATTCTGTCGGCTGCCGATATGCCAGAGTCGGGTTCTGTATAGTCTATGCGACAGGTGTGCTGCATATTCACGAAGCGCGGAATGTCGGGGCAATCGGTAGCCGAAAGCAGTATTCTGCGTTCCACGCTTGGAAGACTATCCACCACGCACTGCATCTCATCGGCGAATCCCATTTCGAGCGACTTGTCGAACTCATCGATAACGAGTAACCTAACTCCCATCGGGTTGACGTTGTGCTTTGCGATGTGGTCGTTCATCCTGCCCGGTGTAGCAAACACCACTTGCGGTTTAAGCTTGTTTATCTCGCGGTGCTCCTCCATCGCTGGGCGTCCTCCATAGAGCGCCATTCCCCTGAGTGGCACTCCCATGCTGCGCATTACTTCTACCGACTGCTTTGCCAACTCTCTGCTTGGCACCATCACTACCATCTGCAGAGTATCCAGTGCAGGGTTCAGTCTGAACACCGAGGGCAGCAGGTAGGCGAGTGTTTTTCCGCTTCCTGTTGGTGAGAGTATTATTATGTCGTCGGCGGTTGTCGCCACGGCACGTGCCACATCCAGCTGCATGTTGTTGAGTTTCTCGATGTGTAGTTTCTGAAGTATCTTATCTATATCCACTTTTCTTTCAATTATATTTAATATGTTATCAGCATCATTTTACTGTTTTAGAACGGCGGTCTGTCTGGCGGCGGCATCAGAGGGTCGTCCATGTATGGCGGCGGCACGTCATCTCCTCCGTTCAGTCGGCTGCCTATTATTTCGCCTCCCATGTCAGCGGCAGGTGCAAAGCGATCGTCTTCGGGGTTTTGGAACCGAGTATATGCACCCTTGAAGGTGAGCAGCACGTCGCCGGTGGCTCCTTTACGGTGCTTGGCGATGATGATCTGCGCCATACCTCTGAGGTCGTGTCCATGTTCATCGGTGAGTATATGGTAGTATTCCGGTCGGTGCACGAACATCACCATGTCAGCATCCTGCTCTATGGCTCCTGACTCTCGCAGGTCGCTCAACTGCGGTCGTTTTCCTTCGAGTCCCTCTCTGTTCTCCACCGTACGGTTCAACTGAGAGAGTGCCAGCACGGGGATGTTGAGTTCCTTGGCGAGTCCTTTCAGGGAACGGCTGATGGTTGACACCTCCTCCTGACGGCTTCCAAATTTGGCTCCGTTGGCATTCATTAGCTGCAGGTAGTCAATCATTATCATCTTCACTCCCTTCTCTCTGACCAGGCGTCGCGCTTTGGTTCTGAGTTCGAAGATTGACATTCCCGCCGTGTCATCGACGTAGATCGGTGCGTTCTGCAGCCGCGCCACATTGGAATCGAGCCTTTTCCATTCCTGTTCATCAAGCTGTCCGTTCAGTATTTTCCGTCCTTCAATCTCGCATACATTCGATATGAGTCGGTTGACAAGCTGCACATTGTTCATCTCAAGCGAGAAGAAGGCGATGGGAATGTTGTAGTCCACGGCGATGTTTTTTGCAAGAGAAAGGGCGAATGCGGTCTTTCCCATGGCGGGTCGTCCAGCCAGGATGATGAGGTCAGAAGCCTGCCATCCAGCCGTCATCTCGTCGAGTTTGTAGTATCCGGTGGGCAGTCCTGTCAAGTCGCCCTTGTTTGCTGCGGCCTTCTGCAGAATCTGTATGGCTTCCTTCACCACAGGATCCACCTGTGTATAATCCTGTCGGAGGTTTTTCTGCGACAGTTCAAAGAGGCTCGACTCCGTCTCCTGCATCAATTCGTCCACATCTACCGTTTCGTCGAAAGCTTTCGTCTCCACCACACTTGCAAACGATATGAGCTGCCTTGCCATGTATTTCTGCGCCAATATGTGTGCGTGGTATTCGATATGTGCCGACGATGCAACGTGTGAGCTCAGGTCTATGATGTATCCCTGTCCTCCACATTCATCCAGTGCACCTTCCTTTTTCAACTCCTCAATCACGGTGAGAATGTCTACCGGCTTCTCGTCGATATTCAGTTTCTGTATAGCGCGGTATATCTTCTGATGGCGTGGCTCGTAGAATGTTTCAGGGTGCAGTATTTCACCCACGATGGTGAATGCATCCTTGTCGATCATCAGCGCACCGAGCACGATGCGCTCTATATCTGGCGCCTGCGGCTGCAGATGTCCGTACGTATTATCAATAGGCCTTGCTGCAGGCTTTCTTCTTTGTTCCGACATTTTCTGTTTTGTTCCTTTCTTTGTTCATTAAAGATATTTCCTCCTTCACACAAATTTCCTTCTTATATTATATGTGTCCTCACTTTTTCATTTACACGATATTTCCTCATTCACACATGCGCCTTTTGCGAGTGCACTGTTTTTGTTGCTTTTGCTTTGCAAAGATACGGCTATATTTTTCAAACACCAAAAACAGAAGGACAGAAGTCTGCAAAAAACCGTTAAGAAAAGAAAACTTTGAAGTAAAAAGAAACAAACTTGGCGAAACAGGCGGTTTAACCCCAAGCAGTCATTAGGTCGTATAATGTATTTTTTTAATGATTGCAATCTTTTGTTAGGTTCATCCGGAATATGTAGTGATAGGATATCTAAATGAGCATTAACAAAAACAA
>URLQ01000166.1 GCA_900548745.1 uncultured Prevotella sp. | reverse complement strand
GCTGCAAAAGAAGCTAAAAGTCTCCATTTGACCAAACTTACTTGCTCTAAAAAGCATATAACTCGCCTTAATTCTTCATATTTAGGAAACAGCCTAAGTATTAACTTTAAAAAGAAGAATTATGCTTGAAACAATCATTCGACGCAAATGGTACTTGCAAAAGCACCTCGACGCTCCTTTATTGAAGGAACGTGAAAACTATCTTGCTTTCATGGCTGAAAAGCGCAACTACAGCCATAATTATCTGCTTTCTTTGGCAGATTATCTACTACTGATAGTCACAAGCCTCAAGCTTGAAGATGGCTTCTCTGAACAGGTCCCTATCAGTAGCATCAAGGACGCCGCCATCACATGGTCAAAGACAAAAAAGAACCATCCGATGAAGAGAAAGGACAACAGTCCCAGCAGTGTTCGAAAATATATGGATATTGCTTTTTCATGGCTTGCCTACATAGGCAAGTTAGATGGCATCTATACAAATAATGCTATTATTTTGAACCGCCTTTTTACCCGTAAACATCATAAGTTACGTTATCTCACCTATCCTTTGTTAAAAGAACGGGCTGAGTATCTTCAAATATGGGAAGACAAAGGTGCGGCTACACAAACACTACGGGATATAGCCGCATACCAACTTCATTTAATTGACTATCTGCATGTTGAGGACAGACGCATGGTCAGTATTGAGGATATCCGAGAATCCGCTGACAGTTGGATGACTGTACAGAAGCCCGGTGTAAGAGATGCATCCGGGATATACGCAAGAAGACGTTTTATATCATATACTACCAGTTGGTTGTCTTATATGGGTCAGCTTATATGTGAAGATGATGCGTTTCCCTTTAAAGAACATGTGATGGAATATCTTGATTGGCTGAAACAAAACAAAGGCTATTCTTCAAGCACCACCGAAGGCAGATACAGTCAGCTCAAAACGATGATGCTGAACTTAAAAGTCGACGGATTGAAAGATATAACGTCTTCAGTTCTTGATGACTATATACGTAAGAGACATGATGAGGACGGTTGTAACAGAAGAACGATAGCCGATACCGTCACTGTCCTTCGTGGATTTTTCAGATACGCAGAAGAAAAAGGTCTGTGTAATCCCGGACTTGTGTATAGCTTAAAAGCCCCGAGAGTATATGCCCATGAAAACCTGCCTTCGTTTGTCCCTTGGGAGACAGTTCAAGATATCCTGCAATCCAAAAAGGATGCCGCCGGGACAGGTGTCAGGGATTATGCCATATTGCTTCTTTTGACTGTCTATGGCCTTCGTTGCAGTGAGGTGACAAACATGAAGTTGAAAGATATAGACTGGCGGAATGAAACGCTGTATTTAAGACGGGCCAAGAACTGCAGGCCACAAGTGCTACCTTTGCTTCCCATCGTTGGCGATGCCATTATCAGATACATCAAAGAGGCACGCTTTAATAAAAGCGGAAACGAATACCTCTTTTTATGCAGACGTGCCCCTCATGAACAGCTTTCCACTTCGACTATATACAAGCTGGTCAGGGACGAGCTGAAAGGCAAAGGACTGGAGTTGCGTCATTACGGGCCGCACAGCCTGCGTCATACTTGTGCCACACGCCTTATCAACACCGGGCATTCCTTGAAAGAAATCGCAGATTTGCTGGGGCACATCGGGCTTGATACCACACGCATATATGCCAAAGTCGACATTAAGAACTTACGTAAGGTTGCTGATATGGATTGGGAGGGCTTGCTATGAAACTGAATGAAATGACAGAACTTTATATAAGTTACAGACGGGCTTTGGGAGAAAAGTTCAAGACAAACGCGCAAGCATTGCGTTCTTTTATGAAGCATATCGGTGGCGATACGAATCCGGCGGAACTGACTGTAGGACAGGTCGAACCCTATTTATATTATCCCACAGGAACGGTCACTGCCGGCTGGTTCATAAGGCACACAGCCTTAAAGGGCATGTTCCAATGGGCCATGTCACGGGGTATAATGAACAATGTACCCCTTCCCGCAGACTTGCCCAAGCGTTTGGAGCACATGACACCTTATATTTATAGCAAACCGGAACTGCAACGGTTGTTCCGCTCAGCCATGGAATATCAGAAAAACCGGAGTAAAATCCATCCTGAATGCATGAGGATGATACTGCAACTGACCTATTTTCTTGGATTGAGGCTCCACGAAACGATGTCTTTGAGAATAAGAGACCTGAACCAACCGGATTTGTATGTGCATATACGAGAATCGAAATTTTACAAGTCACGGATTGTCACATACAACCATAAGGTTGGAGAGTTGATTGATACTTTTTTGAAATGGAGAGAGAAACAAGGCATGTGCTGCGTACCCGAAAGCAAACTCTTTTTAGATAAGAAAGGCTTGGACATGCATATAGACACCGTGAGAGGTGCTTTTGAAAGAATCAGGGAACATGCCGGTATCTCCCGTTCGGATAAATCCCCCTTCCAGCCAAGATTACATGACCTGAGGCACACCTTCGCCGTCCATCGGCTTACTTCATGGTATAGGGAGAATCAGGACGTCCAACAGTTGCTCCCTGTGTTGAGCACATATCTTGGACATACACATTTATCCCATACGTCAGTCTACCTGACCATGACCGATGGACTGCTGGGAGAAGCAAACAACCGTTTTGAATCATACATAAAACAAGGAAAAGATGAATGAAGAAAATAAGTTTTATGCCGGATACTGGATACGAAGGTTTCTTTGTGAATATCTGACAAATATACGTAACCTGTCTGCCAATACGCTTAAATCGTACCGGGATGCGATCAGATTGCTGATGCCTTTTATTGCCAAGTGTGTGAAAAAAGAAGTGGACAAGATACTCCTTACTGATATTACAGATACCAGGGTTGCCGACTTCCTGGAAAGTCTTGAAAAAGACAGGTCATGTTCAATCAAGACCAGAAATATCAGACTGGCTGCTTTTTGTTCTCTTGCAAAGTATGTATCCGCCAACAGTCCGGAGCATATAGAATGGAGTCGAAATATAAGAAACATACCTGTCAAGAAGACCAGGAGGACTTTGATAACGTACCTTGAAAAAGAGGAAATGAATGCACTACTGGACGCACCAGATAAAAGTACAAGCCAAGGGTGGAGAGATTATGCCCTCTTACTTTTTTTGTATAATACGGGAGCGCGGGCAGAAGAAGCTGCTACTTTATTGATAAGGGATTTATCCCTACCCAAGAAAAAGGGCTTGGCTGTAGTGACTATAACGGGCAAGGGAAATAAAACAAGAAGATGTCCATTATGGCAACATACCCGTGAGGCACTATCTTCCATTATCAAAAACAGAACAGAGGATGACCATGTCTTTTTAAACCGAGTTGGACAACCAATAACCCGCTTTGGCATCTATGAGATGGTAACCCGTTATGCAGAAAAGATAGAAGATAAGATGCCTACAATTAAAAAGAAACGCGTCAGTCCGCATACAATCAGACATACAACCGCAACCCATCTACTCCAATCAGGTGTTGATATCAATACTATCAGAGCTTGGCTTGGGCATGTATCCATTAATACGACCAATATTTATGCTGAAGTTAATATGGAAATGAAGGCGAAAGCGTTGTCAAATTGTGAAATAGAGAAGAAGTATAAAGTGAAAAGCCATTGGAAGGACGATAAAAAACTAATGGATTTTTTGGATAGTCTGTGATATTATGCCAACTTTGCGTAAATTTATGTTGTGTAGAAAATGAAGAGATTGTTTATATACAAAGGATTAGAGTTGGAAGCCAACATAAATGGCTACGCAACATATGATACAAAGTTGTGCGTTAGAATCAGAGGTATTCGATGAGATCACCCCCTCGATATACCCCCAAACAGAACGTGATGTCCGCGACCTGGTTACGGGAAATGCTTATTCTCCATTCCAGAATTACGATTACGGAGGTTTGTATAATGTAGCTAATGGAGTTATGCTTATTTCGGACATGGCTACCGAATATGGTTTCTGCTCATGGGGCGGATGGATTTGGGAACCTCTGGAATTTGCTCGTTGGACCCCCAGTGACGAAGATCGCATTGCTTATCCTTGGACAAACTACCTGAAAGGGATAAGTAAAATGACACTTACCATCGACCGAATAACAAACGTAAACATGAATAAAGACCTTTTGAACCAATATATAGCAGAGTTACGTTGTGCCCGCGGTTTTCTGGCCTTTTTATTATACGACCTGTACGGTCCTATTATTGTAGCCGATCTAGAGACGCTCAAGAATGCAGAAGATGAAATAATCCTTCCACGTTTAAGTGAAGAGGAAACACACAATTTCATCGTCACCGAGCTGACCGAAGCTGCAAAAGTTTTACCATATAGTTACGATAAAAGTAGTTCGGATTACGGAAGATTTACAAAAGGGTTATGCCACATGGTATTACTTAAATTCTATATGCAAACGAAACAGTGGGATAAAGCTATCACCGAAGCTCGTGAATTGCAGAAGCCCGAATATAAATACGCATTGGTGACAGACAAAGGGGCCGAGAGGTCAGCTTATGCCAATATCTTTACATACGCCAATGAAAAGAACTCGGAAACAATCTGGTCTGTAAACTGTCTTACAGGTTATCAGGTTCATTTATGGTATCCCCATGTTATGCCAAGTAACCTCAAGGCATCCGATGCCGGAAGATTTGATGGTGGCTGGGGAGGTTATAAAATGACATGGAAATTCTTTAAAACATACGAAGATGGAGATGAGCGTAAACAAACTATCATCTCCGAGTATGATACATGGGAAGGTACTACCCTTAACGAAACCAACAAGGGAGTGGGAAGTAACTCCTTACAGGACGGTGTCATTCCATTAAAATATAAAATAGAAAGTAATAATGCAGGAAATCAGTGTCAGACAGATTGGATTGTATACCGCTATGCCGATGTGTTGACTCTATTGGCAGAAGCCATTGTCAGAGAAGGAAATACAGTTACAACAGAAGCCATTAATTTACTGAATCAAGTCAGAACACGTGCCGGTTTAATTGCATATACAGCTTCTTCTTTCAGCAGTGCTCGTGATTTCCTTGATAAATTATTGATAGAACGTGCACACGAGTTTTATTTCGAAGGGTGCCGCCGTCAGGATCTTATCCGCGATGGTTCTTATGTAGCAACCATGAAACAAAAATGTACCGATTACGGACAAGTGTCTATTGTAAACGAAAACTATCATCGTTTCCCAATACCGGAATCAGCTATTATTGCGGGACAAGGGATTATTAAACAGAATCCGGGATATTAGTCATCACATATTTTTAAATTAAAAGAGGAGGTAGTACATCAACACTACTTCAAAGTGGATATTTTGATGTACACTCCTCAGCTAATCATCTACCATGAAATATATTGTTCTTTTTCAGCATCTCCAGTTGAAGAACATAGGGCTAGTCTTACTATGCTCCTTTATGTTTTCCAACCTGCTATACTCCCAATCGACGAGAGAAGTCATCAACTTCGATCACGGCTGGCTATTCAACAGATACGGTCTACAGCCTGAAGGTAAACGAATAGATGAGCCTTTTGGGAATGGCAGTCCGGATTCTCCATCTCCTAAAGAGTTAGCCTTTAATGACAAAGACTGGAGGAAATTGGATGTCCCTCACGACTGGAGCATTGAAGGACCTTTCAGGGAAAATCTGGATGGCTATACAGGTAAGCTACCTTGGCGGGGAATCGGATGGTATCGTAAACGCTTCAACATCAAAAATATAGATAAAGATAAAATGCTTTT
>URLQ01000165.1 GCA_900548745.1 uncultured Prevotella sp. | reverse complement strand
CTCATAAATCTACCCTTAATCGTGTATTGGATGATAGTTGCGGATTTTAGGATTAGGTGTTTTCTTTAGTAAACTAAGATATTTAGTTGAATAACTAAGCGTTTTAGTTTTATTAACTTTAGTTCTCTTGTTTATAACTAATAGTTTTAGTTACTTTGTGGCGTGAATGAATAAATAATGCGTTTAAACTATACGAAGATGAATACACTGACGAACAAGGAAGAGGAGATAATGAACCACTATTGGGAACGTGGCGACATGCAGATAAGGGAGTTGCGCGAGTGTTATGCCGAACCGAAGCCGCACGTGAACACGCTCTCTACGCTTGTGCATATTCTTGAAGACAAGGGCTTCTTGGGTCACAGGGCTTTGACGGAACGCTGCTTCCTGTATTTTGCCAAGATAAGCAGGGAGCAGTATAAGGGGCGCACGCTCAGCAGCGTTATCGACAAGCTCTTCGGTTGCTCATACAAGAGTGCGGTAAGTGCGCTCGTCCGGGAGGAGAAGATAACAGTGGATGAGCTGAAGGAGCTGATAGCATCGCTCGACGAGGAGAAGAAAGACCTGTAGGAGGGCTTCCTGCATAAAGGCAGAAATATTAATGTGTAAAAGAGAAAAGAGATGATGTTGGGAATGTTTTTTATATACTCCGTGAAGGTGGCGGTATGTCTGGCACTGTTCTATCTCTTCCACAAGCTGCTGATGAGCCGGGACACGTTCCATACGTTCAACCGCTTTGCTATACTCTCCATGATGCTGCTCTCGCTCGTGTTGCCGTTTGTGCATCTGTCGCTCGACAGCGAGACGGGGATAAACCGGGGAACGGTGGCACTCGAAGGACTGGTGGCGCAGACTGTCGTAGATGGCGGTGGTAATGGAGTGGGGGAGGGAATGACCCTCACACAGGTGTTGCTTGCAACGTATGTGCTCGGTGTGGTGCTGTTTGTAGGTAAGGCACTGCTCTCTGTGGGCAGTCTGCTGCGGCTCATTAGAAGGGCGAGATGCGTGGAGGTGCGTAATGGCATACGGATATATACTATGCAGGGCGACATATCCCCGTTCAGTTGGTTCCGCTACATTATAATGAGCGAGAAGGACTGGCAGGAGAACCGTCGCGAGATAGTGCTCCACGAGATGGCGCACATACGCAGATGCCACTCGATGGATGTGGCGGTGTGTAATATGATGATAGTGTTCCAGTGGTACAACCCTGCAGCATGGCTGCTGAAGAGGGAGCTGCAGACGGTGCATGAGTATGAAGCCGACGAGGCGGTACTGTCTGCCGGAGTGGATGCCACCCATTATCAGATGCTGCTGATAAGAAAGGCTGTCGGCGAACGTCTGTTCTCGATGGCAAACAACCTGAATCATAATTCACTAAAAAAACGAATAACTATGATGAAAATCAAGAGAACTAATCCTGTGCAGAAGGCAAAGATTGCCTTTGTACTGCCGCTTGCGGCAATGACCGTAGCTGCGTTTGCAAGTCAGAAGGTGGAGAACCTGAGTGAGAAGGTGGAGCAGGAGAGCGAGGCTTTCTCCTCGGTAAGCGACAATCCTGTAGTCAGGGCTGTGGGCGAGACTGCACGTGTCGCAGCTGTAAAGGTGCAGGAAGACAAGGCCTTGGAGGAGGTTTCTTCCATGGCGATGGCAAAGGATACGGCAGAAACGAAGTCTGGCAAGGAATTTCCGTGTATTCCGGAGACGTTTCCTCAGTTCCCGGGTGGACATGTCGCATTGTTTGAATATCTTTCAAAGAACATAAAATTCCCTAAGTCGAAGGAGAATGAGGATGTCAAGGTGCGCGTCGTGACTACGTTTACTGTGGAAAAGGACGGAAGCATTACCGATGCAAAGATTGTTAGGAGCCAGGGCGAGGCTTTCGACAACGAGGCGCTGCGTGTAATAAACGGTATGCCGAAGTGGATTCCCGGAATGCAGAACGGCAAGGCGGTAAGCGTGAAATACACTCTTCCTATAACATTCAGTACTACCGACAGCGACAAGAAGATAAAGTCTGTAAGAACCATCGATATGAACGACAACGGCGGCAAACAGCCTGAAGGTAAGGTGGTTTCTCGAAAGGTGGAGATGTTTTCAAGCGAAGACTTCGTGCTTGTGGTGAATGGCAAAGTGGTGGAGGCTCTCAACGGCATCAAACCTTCTGACATAGAGAAGGTTGACGTGAAGAAGGATGCCGAGACGATGAAGAAATACAATGCCGAGGGCAAGCAGGGAGTGATGTTAATCTCTACGAAATAAACTAAAATATAGAGACGGGCAATCCAAATCTTCCACTTTTATTTGATATAAAAACAAATAGAGTTGCTTGCTGGCGAAATTTTATATAACTTTGCTTTTGTTTATGCGATTTGTATCTGATATCGTATAAATTAAGGAAATATTATATAAACCAATTGAATGATAATGTTATGAACGACTCACAGACAATTATCTCCTGGGACGACCTTATCGCCTCGCTCGAGACTGCCGCTGCGCATCCTACCGATACGGCATGGAACATATTCCGATATATGCAGAATAACTACAAGACTATGGGTTCGCAGCAGGCACGCACTCTGCTTGCTACATATATGAAACTGCCGGTGGAGAGGCCGTCGCTCATACATTCCTGTATGCTTGGAATTGCTGTGAAGGTGAGTGCGGAGTATCAGGATTTCCGTCTGCCGCAGTTTCTCCAGCTATGGGGCTACGACAAGAATCTGCGCAGTGAGGATATGCAGAAGCAGAAGGGGAAGGACGGTAAGATGTTTCTTGCTCTAAAGGAGCGTGTAGACCGGCAGCTGCAGTCGTATATGCTTCATCATCAGGAGAATGGGGCTGGGGAGATTGACGGTGTGAAGACGATGTATGCCGTGAAGGTGTTCGAGACGGCGGTGGGTGGCAAACGTCGCTATTTCGCCAAGCTCGTAGCGGCTGACGGTATGGAACTCACGGCAGACAGCCATCTGTTTCCATGCAAGCCGTGGGAGATACAGGGCAGACTGTATGATGTGTCACTCAGAAAATCGCAGCAGGGGAACTATCGGGCTGAAGAGATTGTGGTGTCGAAGAGGACGTTGGGAGATGTCTTCCCTACAATCGTTGGTTATGTGGAAGGCGTGGACGAAGGACACGGACATTATCATGTATATGATCCTTTATCAAGACATTTCGTGGCAGAGAAACCTCGGATGATGCTGAAGACAGGCGACTTCGTGATGTTTGCTCCGATCATACCGGCTGAAGACAGGTTCAAGAGTGCTGCTGTGATAAAAGTCATGCCGCATGATGCGGGGCTTGAAACCTTTGGCATGTATACGGCAAATGTCAGTTACGTGAACAAAGCTGACGGTTATTTCCGCTATCGTATTACTTCTCCAATAGCGGCGACTCCAGAAGGCATCGTTACAGAAGAAGGTTTCGCCTCGCTTGTTAACGTCAGCGACGACGCTTTGCGCTGCTCCCTTTCTGTTGGCGACACCGTTCGCCTTCTGCTCTTCCTGAAAAGAGGAAAGGATGGCCCGAAGCGTAATCATGTAGCGGAAGTGCTGGCTGAAGTATAAATGATTAACGCCAATGTGGAAAATGAAAAACAACATAGTTTGCTCGTTGTCTTTCATTTTCCACATTGGCGTTAATATAAATATATTTTTTTTGCTTATTCCAGCATTGCTGTCACTTCATCATTGCTGATACCTGTCGTCTTGGCAATTTGTAGAGTGTCCATTCCATTGGAATAGAGTAACTTCACTACATTCTTTAGCTGTTCGCTCTTCTGTTGCAGCTGTTCGTCACGCTGTTGTAGCTGTTCGTCACGCTGTTGTAGCTGTTCGCTCTTCTGTTGCAGCTGTTCGTCTTTCTGCTTCAGTTCTTTTTCGCGTTTCATTATTGCCGTGTCACGGTCTTCTATCGCCTTGTAATATTCGTCCTCCACGTTCATGTCCTGACGCATTTCGGAGTCGGCGGCAGCGGCAGTAAGACGGTGGAGCATATACATCATGTCGGCATCATCCTCATATTTGTTCTCGTCGATGTTGAGCACCTGTTTGTCCTCCGCATCTTTCCTCGACTGGTCGAATACGCTGAGCACCTTTTCAAGGCGGTTGTTCACGCGCCCCTTCAGTCTCGGTATCTGCACGATTATGCTGTTGTGTGTAAGACTCTCCACGAACGGCTCCTCCTTTCCGTCCTTGACCACCTTTCCGTTGTAGTCGTATACATCGTGGTTTACGTATACCACAGGCTCCTTAATGTCGCCCACACGATGCCCGAGCAGATAGACCGCCACCATAGGGTAGGCGAAACCTTTGGGCGAGTCGCTGCGTATGTTCAGCTTGTTGCTGTACTGCGCACCAAGATACTGGCGGAAGCGCAGTGTCTCCGTGTCGAGCCATGTCTTCTGCAGTTCTATTAGTATGACGCGGTCTTTGAACTCGTTGCTCTCAGCGTCCTTCTCCCTTACGGTGGCAGCAAAGTCAATGCGGAACATGGAAAGTGTGTCGCGTGTGGTGTTGACATACTCGTGCGGTCGCATCTCCACCTTCACCACTTCCTTCTTCAGCAGTGCCGATAGGATGGTTTTTGATATGCGTTCGTCCGCCATTATGTATTTGAACACGGAGTCGTAGATCGGGTTGGCAACATGTAGTATCATAAGCGTTGGGCATTTTCAGTTAAATACATATGCAAACTTACACATTTTATGTGAATTACAACACTTTGCATCAGTTTTTTTTGATATATCCTTTGTCTCCTTGTCTTCTGCGGATCATATAGCTTGGGCATCAGTACTATTGTCCTATATATATTATCACTCGAATTGTCGGATGAGTCGTTTTTATAGAAAAAGAGCTGGAAGTTGGCAGATTATATAAAAACATTGGAAGTCTGGCTTTATCCCTCATCCCTCGGACTGTAATCTACTGTAAGACAAAAGGATAACATTGTGAGAGATTGGTGAGGGATAAAATCATCCCTCACCGTGTTGTCTTATTCTTACTCGTAGAGATAGTCGTCGATCAAGTGCTGTGTTTTTGCTTTGCTGAACTTCTTGGGGTTGAAGTTTGGCGACACCCAGTCCTTCATCATCATGTATTCGGGTGATTTTGGGTTGTCGAGTACTTCAAGGAGATGTTTGTAGCCAATGACACCGCCTACGTCTTCCGGTGGACAGGCATTCTTGCCCTTCAAAAGCTTTACTGCGTATTCCTCGTAGGCAGGCATCTTCCGGCGACTCTCAAGGGTTATCGAGTGCTCCCAGCTGTCGCCGAAGTCATACTCCCACAATATTTTATTGCCCTTGCGGTTGAGTAGGTCTCTCAGGGAGTATTCGTGTTGTCCGAACTTTTTCAAACCGCACTTCTTGTTGAATGCGTCTTCCTCATAGTTGGTTTCCTCGTAGAACTTGCCGTTAGCCTTGAACTGGTTCAGGTGGCTTCCCTCCCATCCCATTGCTATGGTGAGAATCTCGGCAAGCGCATCAAGTCTGATGTTCGACGGTACCTCTATCTGTCGCATTATCTCCAGTGGGGCGTTGTTGAGCGTGACATTTAGCGTGAACATGTCCACGTTCTTCTGATTTGTAATGAAAATGTCGTCCCAGAAATAATCGTCGTTGTCGTCCCAGAAGAAATCGTCATAGGTATTCATGCTGTCGTTTTGCATTCCGTCGTTTTCCTCCTTTTCTTTCATCCCGTCGAGCAATTCCTCCAACGAGTTGTATTGTATGTATTCGTGGTCGTTGCCGTTGCGAATGATGTTCTCGGCATCTTTGTAGGTAGGGGCGGT
>URLQ01000164.1 GCA_900548745.1 uncultured Prevotella sp. | reverse complement strand
CTATGAGCTTGCTCTTGAAGTTTATCTCCTTGTATGCCACCTTGTCGATGTTGATAAGCTGGGCAAGAATTCGCTTTTCCATAAAGCGCATACATGCCTCGTAGCCACGGTCGAGATACATTGCGCCGACCAACGCCTCAAACGCATTCCCCCCCAGATAGCTGTTATGGGAGGGAGTATGTTTGCCTGCTTTTATCAACTGTGTGATTCCCAATTCCGTAGCAAGACGGTTCAGCGTGTCGCGCTGCACTATTTTACTGCGGGTGCTGGTGAGAAAGCCTTCGCGCTTTCCTTCAAAATGACGATAAACGATGTCGCCGACAATAGCGTCAAGGATAGCATCTCCAAGAAATTCAAGACGTTCGTTGTTGAGAGGCTTTCCCTTTTCGTTGCGCTTGGTAACACTCTTGTGCATCAGCGCAAGCTTATAATAATGGATGCGGTGGGGATAGAACCCGAAGATGTGGTATAAGGCCGAACGAAGCTCCTTGTCCTTGTGGAACGGGAGCCTCATACGGTCTATGAAATTATTAATCATCATACTTCTTGAAGATAACACAAGCGTTGTGACCTCCGAAGCCGAATGTGTTGCTGAGGGCAGCACGTACGGTGCGCTTCTGGGCCTTGTTGAATGTGAAGTTCAAGTTGTAGTCGATGTTCTCGTCCTTATCATCATCCTGATGGTTGATTGTTGGAGGGATTATATCGTTCTTGACTGACAATACAGATACCATAGCCTCAACAGCACCTGCTGCACCGAGGAGGTGACCTGTCATTGACTTTGTAGAACTGATATTGAGTTTGTAGGCATGCTCACCGAAGAGCTGCTGGATAGCCTTCACCTCCGAGATGTCGCCAACAGGAGTTGATGTTCCGTGAACGTTGATGTAGTCGATGTCCTCTGGCTTCATACCTGCATCCTCGAGAGCGTTCTTCATAACGAGCTTTGCTCCGAGACCTTCCGGATGAGATGCTGTGATATGATAAGCGTCTGCGCTCATTCCCTCGCCGACCATCTCGGCATAGATCTTTGCGCCACGTGCCTTTGCATGCTCCAGTTCCTCGAGAATCAAGCAGCCTGCACCTTCACCCATGATGAAACCGTCGCGGCTTGCGCTGAATGGACGTGAAGCGTGTTCTGGATCATCGTTGCGTGTAGACAGGGCATGCATAGCATTGAAACCACCTACACCGCAAGCGCAGATTGCAGCCTCTGCTCCACCTGCCACGATAGCATCTGCCTTGCCCAGACGGATAAGGTTGAATGCGTCAGCCAATGCGTTTGTAGAGGAAGCACATGCTGATGTTGTAGCATAGTTAGGTCCGTGGAATCCGAAACGGATAGAAATCTGACCTGCTGCGATATCTGAAATCATCTTAGGGATGAAGAACGGATTGAACTTAGGGCCGTTCTCCTTATGCTGGGCATAATATCCGACCTCGTCTTCGAAGGTCTTGATACCTCCGATACCAACACCGAACACAACGCCGATGCGGTTCTTGTCAACGCCTTCAACATCCATCTTGCTGTCGTCGACAGCCTGTACGGCAGCTGCCATGGCAAGCTGTGCGTAGCGGTCCATCTTGCGAGCTTCCTTACGGTCGATATAATCGGTGGCATTGAAGCCTTTCACTTCGCAAGCGAACTGTGTCTTGAACTGTGATGCGTCAAACAAAGTAATAGGTGCTGCTCCGCTTACGCCATTGAGAAGATTATTCCATGTCTCCTCCGGGTTGTTTCCAACTGGTGTAATGGCTCCAAGACCTGTTACTACTACTCTTTTTAATTCCATATTTGTTTATATATAGTAAAAGAAGAGAATATGAAAAAAGACGAAAGAGGTGAGGTGAGATCCATTCTTTGCGGTCTCATCTCACCTCTTTCTTTTTTTTCTATATCACTTCAGATAATTATTTTGCGTTCTCCTCAATATACTTGATAGCGTCGCCAACTGTTGCGATAGACTCAGACTTGTCATCTGGAATAGTGATGTTGAATTCCTTCTCGAATTCCATAATCAACTCTACTGTATCAAGAGAGTCTGCTCCAAGGTCGTTTGTGAAGCTTGCTTCTGGCTTAACCTCAGCCTCTTCAACACCAAGTTTATCAACGATGATAGCCTTTACTTTTGATTCAATTTCTGACATAATTGTAATGTTTAAAGTGTTTAAATTATATTCTTTCTTAAAAAATCGGATGCAAAGGAACGAATTTTTATTTACGTATGCAAGTTTTTGTTGTAAAAAAGCACTCTATTTTGCACAAACAGGGTATATGTGTGCATGATTTCGGCTTGTTTTATCTGCTTTCTTCTCGCCGTAAAGGATAATTTCCACGCAATTCTTCAAATCTATACGGAGCGGATTTCAGTCGTTTGCTGTCATTTTCAGGATTATAGAGCTGTAGTCGTTTGTCGTCGTCTGTACCGCTGAGGACATAGTCTGCCGGGAGTGAAGGGGGAACGATATGCCAACGGTTCTCTATTCCGAAATGGCGGCACAGACCTTCAATGACCATATTGTCGGCATTCACCTTGCCGTCGGCACTATAGCCTGCGATATGTGGTGTTCCTATATATACCTTATTTAACAGAGGGAGGCTGATGTCGGGTTCTTTCTCCCAGGTGTCGATAACGGCATCCCGAACGAGTTCTTTGTCCAGTGCGACGAGAAGGGCGTCATTGTCAACGACTCCTCCACGGCTTGTGTTTATGAGTATCGGCTTCTTTGGCAACCTGTTGAAGAAGTCTTTGTCTGCCATGTGGAATGTAGGGAAATCACCGGTCTTTACAAACGGGACATGAAATGTTATTATGTCCGACTGTTCGGCTATAACATCCAAGGAGACGAAATCTTCCGACTTGTCGCCTTGCTGCTGTAATGGTGGGTCACATACTATAACACGGAACCCCATCTGACGGGCTTGAGCCACCACTTTCTTTCCTACATGGCCGTAGCCTACTACTCCTACTGTGGTGGCAGAAGACGGCACTACACCCTTGTTGCGGCAAAGCAATATAAGCGTGGAACGAAGATATTGAGCCACGCTGCCGGAATTGCATCCTGGGCAGTTAATCCATTCTATACCTGCCTTTTCCAGATAGCCGGTATCGATATGGTCATAGCCTATCGTGGCGGTAGCAATAAACTTTACCCTGCTGCCTTTTAAAAGTTTCTCATCACAACGGGTACGGGTTCTGACAATCATTGCGTCTGCATCCCGGACATCATCTGCTTTAATGTCTGCGCCCTTGATATATACCGCATCTTGGGTTATTTCGTCTATCACCTCTCTTATGAAAGGTATCTTATCGTCAATCACTACTTTCATTTTTTCTTCACCTTTCGTTTTTTAACAGCAAAGGTATAGCTTATTAACGAGAAATGAACACTTTTTTTAATTTTACTTGTTTGCAATTACATTTTACACTATATTTGCCTACAGAATATCAAACCATTAAAATTAAACGCTTATGAAAAGATTAGTAATATCAATAGCAATGGCGGTTTTGCCAATGCTTATTTTCGGACAGGAGTGTTTTACAAATGGGACGGAATGGATAACAAAGATAACAACGCCAGGAAATCCTCAAACGGAATTAATCAAAATAGAGAAACTGGATGGCATGGTCAATATCGACGGCTACGATGCATTAAAAATGCATTGTGAATATGAAAACAAACCAGACTCCAAGACCTTATTATATTATGTTCGCACAGAGGGCGACAAGGTTTTCTTCAGACTCCCAGATGATGATTCAGGGACATGGTATCTTATGTACAATTTCGGTTTAGTGGCAGGAGAAGGCTGCTATTTATATAGCCCTTTATACACAGACAAAGAAAACAATAACACCCCACTCAAGGATTATTTTAAATGCAAAAGCTGGACAAAAGACGAGACTTCAGACATATATATTATGGATGCGGAAGAATATGAAGATAACACATGTACCGGTTTAATTTTAGATGGACCAAGATGGTTTGATGGCATATCATCAACAAGAGGAATAAGCAGTAATATAGGATTAGGCATGAGATCAGGATCTATTTCACGTCTAATAGAGGTAAAGAACGGCAATCATGTTTTCTACTCATACGACACCAGCTCCATTTCCCAAGTTTCACACACCACGCCTCTACGCTACCGTGTTGACGGTCATAATATAAACTTGTCCGGAACAGAAGTTCGCGACAACATACAAGTGTATTACACAAGCGGTGCTCTCTTGGGAAATTTCACAGCGAATGGGAACAGCATAAACATAAGTGTTCCTAACAGCGGCATGTATATATTGAAAATAAAAAACACAACAATAAGCATACATGTACCTGCGGTTTGAAAGACAGGAGTAATCTCACCGGTCGTATAAGGTTGTGATAACCCGTGTGATTAGCAGTCAAGAAAACGATTTATAGGAAATTCGTTGGCTATCTGAAAATATTTTATTAGATTTGCCACAAAATTTAAACAACATAACGTTATGACATTCACACAACTATGTAATAAAGTGTTCAACATGGCTATCAACGACTATCACGTGAAAGACGATGTTGACACGGTTATCAACAACCCTTACGACCGGGATTCGATTGAAAACAGACTGTATCTGAAGTGTTGGATAGACACCGTTCAGTGGCATCTGGAAGACATTATCCGCGACCCACATATCGACCCTCTGGAGGCTCTGAAGCTTAAAAGACGCATCGACCGCAGCAACCAGGACAGGACAGACCTTGTTGAACAAATTGACAGCTACTTCAGAATGAAATACAATGACGTAAAGATTCTGCCAAACGCTACCATCAACACGGAGAGTCCGGCATGGGCTGTAGACAGGCTGTCTATCCTCGCTCTCAAGATATACCACATGAAGGAGCAGGCAGAGCGCAACGACGCTTCTGCAGAACACAAAGAGAAATGCCAGAAGAAGCTTGACGTGCTTCTGGAACAGCAGGTGGACCTGAGCACAGCTATCGACCAGCTCCTTGACGACATCGAGAACGGAAGGAAATACATGAAGGTGTACAAGCAGATGAAGATGTACAACGACCCTTCTACCAACCCAGTCCTCTATGGCAAGAACAAATAAAGGACAGAAAGAACTCCAAGAATGAAAACAGACCATATACTGGTTATACGATTCTCAGCCATAGGCGATGTAGCAATGACCGTGCCCGTGGTTTATTCCTTGGCTAAGCAATATCCAAATCTCAGGATTACCGTGCTTAGCCAAAAATTTGCACGTCCTTTCTTTGAGCACATGCCACACAATGTCGGCTTCATGGAAGCTGACCTTAAAAAGGAATACCACGGCGTAAAGGGACTGAACGCGCTATACCGCAGACTGATGGCAAAAAACTTTACCGCCATTGCCGACCTGCACAGTGTGCTAAGGTCTAAATATCTCAGGATGAGGTTTAACATAGACCGATTCAACGTGGCACATATCGACAAGCACAGAAGCGGAAGGAGGATGATAACATCTGAAAAAGACAAGAAACTGGTTCAGCTGCCCACTTCCTTCCAGAACTATGCCGATGTATTCGAGAAACTCGGATATCCTATCAAAACCGAATTCGAGTCAATATTCCAGGATGGCGGAGGAGAGCTGTCGTCACTTCCTGATACGTTCCACAACAAACAGAAGGATGAGATATGGATTGGTGTGGCACCGTTTGCAGCACATAAAGGCAAGATATACCCAAAGGAAAAGATGGAAGAGGTGCTCAACATCCTGTCAGAGAAATATCCTGAAGGCAGAATATTCCTATTCGGCGGCGGCAAGAAAGAAACGGCAGTCATGGATGAATGGATAAGCAGAAACGGCAAGCTTGAAAACGCCTCCGCCCTGCTGAAC
>URLQ01000163.1 GCA_900548745.1 uncultured Prevotella sp. | reverse complement strand
GCCTGTGGGGCATCATTGTGCTGCACATAATACTTGCCCTGGTAATAATATGCCTGACAGAGTTTTTCCTTGTCGCCATAATGCTCAAAGAAATCCACTATACGGAATATGGTACTGTCTTTCTGAGATTCGTAAAGGTTGTTGGATGCCTTTATACGCAACAGGTCATAATACATACGGTCTGGCTTGGCTGCAAGAACACTATCCGGCATACGATGCAATAAAGCCTCTGCACTGTCGGGATTGGTCTCGCACAACGAGTCGGCAACAACCAACTCACGAGGATAAGTGTGGTGGCTGCAACATACGGATATTGCGGCGATAGCTATCACTGCTATTGCCAATGCAGCAAAAGACAGCGCAACGATTTGCTTTCTTGAAAAACATGACATAATGCCCATAATCACTTTTCCCCTCTATTGTTTTCAAGTATTAACGGGGCAAAGATAGATAAAAATGCTGATACGACAAAAAGATGAACGTCATAAAAGAGAGAAGACGGGAAAATAAGAATAGTCTACCCTATCAGTACAGCAGCACCAAGCCTGCGAATGCAGAATATAGAATCATACGTATAGGATTGATTTTCATCCAGTATGTTCCAATGAAGGTGGCTGCAAACAGGAATATGCTTATGCTAAACTGCCACGGGCTGACAGACAACACTCCGAAGTTCTCCGGCGAGAGAAGGAGGAGAGTGGCGGCACCGAGCAAGCCAACAACAGCAGGACGCAGCCCGCGAAGCACGCTCTGCACAGGAGCGGCATTGACATATTTCTGAAACAGCCTTGCTATAAGAACCATCAATATCAGCGACGGCAGGACAAGGGCTATGGTTGCCGTAAGACTGCCAAAGACAGACATCATCTCACCATAACCGGCATTGTGGGCTGCGGCATAGCCACAATAGGTGGCAGAGTTGATGCCTACGGGACCGGGAGTCATCTGACTCACGGCAACAATGTCGGTAAACTCACCCGTGGTTATCCAATGATGGTTGTGGACCACCTCGGTCTGTATAAGCGACAGCATGCCATAGCCACCGCCAAAGCCGAACAGTCCTATTTCGAAAAACGTTATAAACAAGCTCAAATATAGCATAATTTTATCTGGATTTATAGAGTATTCATTCCGTCGGCTTGATATACTGTCCGTAGACGTATCCGCAGATGCCGGCAAGAAGTATTATTATAATAGGTGAAATGCCGAAGAGGTATATTGCCAATGCGCAACCAATCGGAATCCAGCAGTTGTTGAGCGTGATGCAAGCATCTTTTGCAAGTTTGAATGTAGGCACGGCAATAAGAGCCACCACAGCAGGACGGATGCCACGGAAGATGGCTGCGACAACAGCGTTGTCCTTGAACTGATGGAAGAACATGGCTATCAGCAGTATTACAAGGAATGATGGCAATGCCGTGGCAAAGCTTGTCACCACCGCACCGGGCACCTTCTTCAGTTTATAACCTATATACGCACTCATATTTATAGCCAACGCACCAGGACAGCTTTGTGAAATGGCCACGATGTCGAGAAAGTCTTTCTTCTCTATCCAGTGATGCTTGTCCACCACCTCGCTTTCTATTATCGGTATCATAGCATAGCCGCCGCCAAGGGTGAACAGTCCGATTCGGAAGAATGTTTTAAAAAGACTGTGATACATATTTCTCAATTTAATAACCCTCCCTTCTCAAGACGAGAAAGGAGGGTTTATGTTTTATATAAAGTCACGATTACTTTGTCTTGTTCTCAATCCACTTGCGGGCATTTACGAATGCCTCTATCCATGGAGTAACGTCATCGTTGCGACGGTCAGCCGGATACCATGCGTTCTGCCAAGGGAAGATGGCACGCTCCAAGTGTGGCATCATTGCCAGGTGGCGACCATCCTTAGAACAGATACCTGCCACATTATAGTCAGAACCGTTAGGATTGCCAGGATAACCGGCATAGCTGTACTTCGCGATTACGTTGTACTCCGATTCAGCCTCCGGCAATGAGAACTTACCCTCGCCATGAGCTACCCAGATGCCGAGCTTGTTGCCGCTCAGCGAACCGAACATCACACTGTTGTTCTCAGGAATGGTGAGTCCGAGGAAGTTGCTCTCGAACTTGTGAGAGTCGTTATGCAACATACGTGCACGCTGCTTATGCTCCGGATTGATGAGGTTAAGCTCTACCATGAGCTGGCATCCGTTGCAGATACCGAGCGACAGAGTGTCCTCACGGGCATAGAACTTGTCGAGCGCCTCTTTAGCCTTAGGGTTGAAGAGGAATGCTCCTGCCCATCCCTTGGCTGAGCCAAGCACGTCGGAATTTGAGAATCCACCACAGAAGACAATCATGTTGACATCCTCAAGAGTCTCACGACCGCTTACGAGGTCGGTCATCATAACGTCCTTGACATCGAATCCTGCAAGATAGAGAGAGTAAGCCATCTCACGCTCACCGTTTGTTCCCTTCTCACGGATAATGGCAGCCTTGATGCCTGTTGCCTCGCGACGGTCGGCAGAGATGCCATACTGAGAGAGCATACCGGTGAAGTCCTTGTTGAACTTCATCTCCAAAGGTTCGTTCTTATAGTTCTTGTAACGCTCAGCGGCACAGCCGTTCTTGCTCTGGTCGCGGTCGAGCAGATATGAAGTCTTGTACCATACGTCGCGCAGCTTGTCTATGTCAAACTCATGCTTGTAGTCACCAGCCTTAACGACAATCTTGCGCTCCTTAGGAGTAGAGTATCCTATCTTGGCGTAGCTTACGCCGGTCTCCTCCATAAACTCCTTGAACTCCTGCTTGTGTTCATCTGAAACCTGTACTACAACACCTGGGTTCTCAGCCATAAGCATCTTCACTACATCGTCGCCTGCAATATCATGAAGATTTACATGGATACCGCCTTCCTTGTTTGCGAAGCACATCTCAAGAAGTGTGGTAATAAGACCACCGGCACTGATATCGTGACCAGCCATGATCCATCCCTTCTTTATCATCTCCTGAACGGCATTGAAGGCATCAACGAAGTATTCCGGATTCTTCACTGTAGGGACATCATCGCCAACCTTTCCAAGGCTCTGTGCGAAAGCAGAACCACCGAGCTTCTGCTCGTCGAAAGAGAAGTCGATATGATAGAGAGAAGAATTCTTGTCGTTGACCAATACCGGAGAGACAACCTTACGAACATCGCTTACCTCGCCACCGCTTGTAACGATGACTGTTCCCGGAGAAACAATCTTCTCTCCATTAGGATACTGCTGGGTAAGAGAGAGGGAGTCTTTTCCCGTAGGTACATTAATCTGAAGTGCGCAGCAGAAGTCGCTGAGAGCCTTAACTGCTGAATACAGACGTGCATCCTCACCCTTCTGTGAGCGGCAAGGCCACATCCAGTTTGCTGAAAGGCTAAGGCTGTCCATACCGTCTGCAAGCGGTGCCCATACGATATTTGTAAGAGACTCAGCAACAGACAATACCGAGCCAGCCTCCGGGTTGGCAAGTCCTGCCTGCGGAGCATGTCCGAGAGCTGTGGCAATACCCTTATGTCCACGATAGTCGAGAGCAACAACACCGCAGTCCGACAATGGCAACTGTATCTCACCCTGGCACTGCTGACGTGCTATCTTACCTGTCACGGAGCGGTCTACCTTGTTTGTCAACCAGTCTTTACAAGCCACTGACTCCAGCTGGAGCACGCGCTCTACGTATTCGTCAATATCGTTGAGAGAGTAAACGGCATCCTGATAATGGTGTTCTACCGTTACATCTTTCATATATGTAACAGGAGAGTGTCCGAACATCTGCGCCACATCAAGGTCGAACGGTTTAACGCCGTCGCCCTGAACGAACGAGAAGTGTGCATCGCCAGTTGTCTCACCTACTACATACAGCGGAGCGCGCTCACGCTCAGCAATCTTTCTTACATGCTCAATATGCTTCTCGTCGATGAGAAGTCCCATGCGCTCCTGGCTCTCGTTGGCAATGATTTCCTTTGCAGAGAGAGTCTTGTCGCCGATAGGCAGCTTTGTCATGTCTATCTGTCCGCCACATTCTTCAACAAGCTCTGAGAGACAGTTCAAGTGACCGGCAGAACCGTGGTCGTGGATGCTGACAACCGGATTTACGTCTTCCTCGCAGAGGGCACGAACCAGGTTGTAAGCTCTCTTCTGCATCTCCGGGTTGGCACGCTGAACGGCATTCAGCTCAATGCCGTTGCTATAGCGACCGGTATCTACTGAAGATACGGAACCGCCACCAAGACCGATGCGATAGTTATCACCACCTACCACAACAACCTTGTTGCCTTTCTGAGGCTCTTTCTTCAGGCAGTCGCGCTTTGTACCGTAGCCTACGCCACCGGCAAGCATGATAACTTTGTCGTATGCATATTTGGTGTCCGCCTCACCTGTTGAGGTTGGCTCCTGATGCTCGAATGTAAGCACAGAACCACAAATCAGCGGCTGGCCGAACTTGTTTCCGAAGTCTGACGCTCCGTTTGAAGCCTTTATAAGGATCTGCTCCGGCGACTGGTACAACCAGTTTCTTACTGGCATTACATCTTCCCAGTCACGTTCGCCGGTATAGTCTTTCTCCGAGTCATTGCCACGGGCAACCTTACTTGCCTCACGGCTGAGCTCATCTTCCTGCAGACGTGGGTAGGCTGTCATATAGACTGCTGTTCCGGCTATTGGCCATGAACCTACTCCACCACCCATACGGTCGCGAATCTCACCTCCCGTTCCTGTTGCTGCACCATTGAACGGCTCAACGGTTGTAGGGAAGTTGTGGGTCTCTGCCTTCAGCGAGATAACGCTTTCCACATCCTTCACCTGGAAGTAGTCTGAAGTAGACTGATCTTTCGGTGCGAACTGCTCGATTACCGGTCCTTGCGAGAAAGCCACATTATCTTTATACGCAGAGAGAATCTTGTTCGGGTTCTCCTTTGTGGTCTTCTTAATCATCGCAAAGAGTGAGCTTTCCATCTCCTTGCCGTCGATGATGAACACACCACCGAAGATCTTGTGACGGCAGTGCTCAGAGTTAATCTGTGCGAAGCCGAACACCTCGGAGTCGGTGAGTGGTCTGCCGAGCTGCTTCTCAATTTTGTGGAGATAGTCTATCTCCTCTGGAGAAAGGGCAAGACCCTCCTGCTCATTGTACACTTCAAGGTTCTCAATGTGCTTGATTGGTTCCGGCTGGTGGTTCACCGTGAAGACGTCCTGTCCGATGCCTTCATACATGCGCTGCAGCATCGGGTCATGTTCTGCATCCTTGGAGCTTACTGGGAAGTACTCTTCTATACGCGAAATGCCGTGGAGATTCATGTTCTGTGTAATCTCAACGGCATTCGTACTCCAAGGAGTAATCATTTCACGGCGCGGACCGACAAAGTAACCCTCAAGGCTTTCCGCCTTTTCGAGCACAGCGTCTCCGTAGAGCCAACATAGTTCGTTAATCTCGTCGTTGTTGAGCTGATGGTCAACCTGTGTTGCTATCACGCTCTCTGAAGGAGTTCTAAAAAAAAGAATCATAACACTTAATAGATATCTTTTACGTAATTATTTTCTAAGTATAATCATTTTGTGCAAAGTCAATGCAACTTTAATTGTGCAAAGTTAGACATTTTCCACGACATAACACATATCATTGACAAAAAACAACGTTTTATCTCTCATATTTCCTATAAAACACTACCATCAGCACCGCAGCGGCAAGTGCCATTGGTGCACCGACGAGGGCTGCATATCTATCTGACAGTCCTGCCGCTATCGGCAGACCACCAAGAAAAGCACCTAATGCATTACCCATGTTGAACGCTATCTGGATGCTTGCGCCGCCGAGCATCTCGCCGCCAGGGGCATGCTTCAGAACCACCTGTTTTTAACAATCTTTTTACCTTTCCACCCTAAATGTAACTATTCAGCGGTAGGGCTGCACCC
>URLQ01000162.1 GCA_900548745.1 uncultured Prevotella sp. | reverse complement strand
GAGCGTGGCGAGATAGAAACAGAAGCCCACACGTCCGTTGTCCCCATACACCTTGAACAGCTGCTCTGTGAATTGAGTGAGCGTGACCGAAGAAAGATTGAGATGCACAAACTGCTTCTCAAAAGTAAAGAGCTTCGGGTCGTTCTTGTATATGGACGAACTGGATGGCAGATAGAAGTTGCCCTTCTCCTTCAGTCTGACTATGCCAAATTCATCAGCCGGGATGAAATGGCAGTCGTGGAAAACACCGTTGCCAAAAGCGTAGAATCCGGCACGTTGCCAACCCATTTGAGTGATTTCCGTTGCCGTTTCGGTCTTCTCGTATAGATATGATTTGAGTTTCGTCAGTTCCTTTTCAGTACCCTTCCAAATGAAGTTGCCCAAACCCTCGATTTTCTGCTTAAACTTAGCGAGAGCGATAAGATCCTCCTGCTTCAGTTCCAAAATTTCCTCATGTTTCATCGCATTCTTTATTTTATATAGACGTTTAGGATTTGTTGTATCTTTAATGTGGAACAGCGGAACCATCGTGAAGTTCGACCACTCGTAGACACTGCCTTTCTCCGTTATGGACATGTAGCAGCCGTGGTCGATATAAAAGCCGTATTTGTGGTTTAGGTCGTCCTCATCCTGCTCCTTATGTTTCTTGTCCTGCTCCTCACGCAGTTTCCGCTCCTTATCCACCGCCTGGAGCCATAATCGTCTGCCCTGGTAATACTTCGTGAGCTTACCGATATACATGGACACGCCAGTCTCGTCATCAATCAGCGATAGTAGATAAGCAATCTTCTTGATGGTCAGGCGCTGCTCCTCCGTGGTGTTCGTCTGCGGAAACAGTTTGTCCGCCATCCAAAGAATGAAGTCCGTCTCCTCGGTGGCGTTGAAGATATTGGTGTTTTTGAAGAACGTGTCCGGATCCTGCTTCTTGTTGTCGTCCGTGTCCGGGATTTCCTTGATGCTGACAGATAGACCATTTTCCATAGCCAGTGTTCCTGCCTCCATGACGACTTGTATGCCATGGCCATAGGGTTCTCCGTTCTTGGGTGGGTCAGCATCCGGAAGAAAACAGACCTTGCTTGCTATGCGCTTGATGGTAGAGAAATGCGTTTCGTTCCACGCCGATCCGAGCGCAGCCACCGTGTTGTATATGCCGATAGACTGAAGACGCATACAATCCGGTGCCCCTTCGACGAGAAACATTTTATCCTGCTTAGCTGCCGTCTTCCAAGCATCCTCGATGCCGAAGAGTACCGTAGACTTGTGGAAGATGAGCGAGTCCGAGCTGTTGAGGTATTTGGGCTGCTGCTCATCCATGCAGCGAGCGGTGAAGCCAATCACATGCCCGAAGCGGTCATGTATCTGTATGACGATACGATTCTGGTAGAAGTCATAGCCACCACGATTGAGAAGTCCCAACTCCTTCAGGAAGTCCGCCTTTACTGGAATCTGCTGCATGGCGTGCCCATCAGCTGGTGCATATCCAATTTCTTTGAGAGTGCAGTAGTCCTTTCCCCAACGGTTGTAGGCATACGCCTGTGCCTCCTTCGACTGAAGGAACTGCTTGCGGTAAAAGTCGGCGACCTGCTTGTTGGCAATCCACAACGCTTCCTTATGCAGTCGCTTCTGCTTTGCCTCCGCAGATTCCTGCTCCTGCTCAATCTCCACGTTAGCCCTTTGTGCCAACGTCTTGACGGCTTCAATGAACGTCTTGTTCTCCACCTTTTCTATAAAATGGATGGCATCGCCACCCTCGCCACAGCCGAAGCACTTGAATCTGCCGGTCTGTGGAGAAACATAGAAAGAAGGCGTCTTCTCGTTGTGGAACGGACAGCAGCCGACATAGCGCGAGCCACACTTCCGTAGGTGGACGTGTTCGCCGATGAGCGCCACGATGTCTGTGCGCTCCAAGATGGTGTCGATGGTTTCTTGTCGTATCATAATGTGGTGTTGAGTGGAAAATGCCCTGCCCATGCACGCTTCACAGCGGACTTAGGCAGGGACTTGTTGTTATTTAGAAGTATATTATTTCGCTTTCAGATTGCGTATATACTCACTTTTAAGAATGTACCATGAATGCCCTTCCTTATGTGCAGGGATGGCACCCCGATTGATACGCTTGCGAATTGCTTGTTGTGAAGTGCCTAACAGTTCTGCGAGCTGCGCCACAGACCAGATTGTTTCCTCCGAATCGATGATCATCTGTTTCAGGTCAGCGATTGTAAGGCTTCTCGATTTGTTCTCTCCATTCGTATTCATGCTCTGTATTTTTAGTGATTTCCCTTTCATCCAATGAAACAGCAACAATTACAGCTACCTCTTCGTCATAACAAAAGTGGAAGTGTATGAAGATACCTCGGTCAATACCAAACGCTTTGTTGTAGTTGGATACCGTGCAGCGAACAGCGTGTGCCCGACTTCTCGGAAAGGAGGCATACTTCACATCTCCTTCATTGGTTTTCCGCACCCATTCGATGATGCTTGTGACTTTTTCTATTGTCATTTTTTTTTCGTTCTAATAGTTTTACTTAGGCTCCAAGGTATGCGTGTTTGTCGGGTAACTCCTATAACTATCCAAAAGTTAAAATACGATTTTCTCTTCTATATGTTACAGAAAATGCTTATCTTTGTAGTGTTATTTAGAGGTAGTTTATTCACGAACAATACACATCCTCAGATTTTTTTAGCCTATCTTTTCATCGATGAATTGCGTCGGCAAAATTAGACGATTTGTAGCTAAGAATTTTTGGATTTCGCTTTTAATAGTGTCTATCTATCTACTATTTAACATTTCACGAGAGTACAGAAAGGTATAAGAAAGTACATGGTAATCGTGAAATGCAGAGATCTTTTAAATCATTGTTAGGTCTGAATAAACCTAATATAGACAGGTAGATAGATAAAATGCGTTACAAGTGCGTTACACGCTGAAAAAAGTCTATTTTCTTTCTATATGAAATTAAAGAATAATTCTTGTAAAGCAGTGATATGTTGCTGATTATGAGTGCTTTTCTTTTACGATACAGAGGAATTCCAAGCGGATCACTTGGATTCCAACGGAATCACTTAGAAAAAGTTTTAGAGTTGTCAATAAGAGCAACTTAAAGACGTAAGAATAATGAGGGTGTTAGATAGATAACATCCTCATTTTGTGTGTTTTATATACCTCTATTTGCGGCTATAAGTTTTGCGAATCAGTACTTATTTAGAGTTTGGATGAATGTCAAACCAAGTGACTGATTTGGGGCAAAGGGTAATCAACGATACCAAAAATACATAACGATACAAATTTTTGTAACACTCTTTGTTACACTCCCTCTTTGAAATTTGTTACACTTTTTGACGATGGCTGAGATTTGTACAAAAAAGAGACTTTGCGCGAATACAAAGTCATGGGCCTTGGCGAACTTGTTGGTTTCTGTGAGGGATGCGAAGAAGGCGGTAGCATCCCAATTGATATTCTTGTCTGTCATTTCGTTTGTCGTTTGATGTCTTCAACTTCTTTCGCTTTAGCATCGAGTTCTGTGAGTGCTCGCCATGTGTCCATCGAGAGCACCGCTTCCTCTTTGGTGATGTCGCCTCCAGTGAGCGCACGAATCTGTGCATTCATGGCAGTCCGTAGCACCTCGCCGATGGGCGGTGCGTAGCCAAGGAGGTCTTCAGAAGAACTGGACATCGGTTGCAGGAAATGCGGAAACAGTCGGGAGAAGTATTGCTTCAGCGACGAGAACCAATAGAAGGCGTTGAGCAAAAGCGGTGTTGTCAGGTGGCGCGACTTAACCTTTGGATACAGAAGCGTGGTGAGGTGGTTAAGCAAAGCCTCGTTCTTGGTGTGGAGAAAGCCCTGATAGTAGTTGTCGGCAGAGATGAACGTAGAGAACGGCACGCCCTGGAAGTCGGCTTCGATGGCTCGTGCTTTGCCGATTGTCCTTATTCTTATTGGGTATGGTGGGAATGATTTGAGAAAGTCAAGGGCGGTGATGGCGCAGACGAACTGATGCAAAGTCAGCGTGGCTTGCTGCTTGTCGTGTTGGACAAGGTAAACGCTGCCGTACAAACGGCAACGCACGAGGACGTTTGCCCATTGGCACAGGCACAGCGTTTGGATTTCCGCCATTGGCTTGTCGGTGGCAAGTTGGCGGAAGAAAAAGAGGAGTTGTGGGTCGGACAAGTCCGCCCACGACTTTGGGAGGGATAAATCGAAAAATGCTTCCATACTACAAAAGTACGGAAGCATTTGGGTTGGGGAAAAGACAATATAGAGTTATTCGTCAGACTCTCTTGCCTCTTGAATCTCTTTTATAGCTTGATTGTATTGCTCATATTCATTGTTATCGCACATATAAACAATATTCTCAATATTCTTATCAAAGATGGCAAACACATTATCCATTAAAACGTCGCCTTTATTGTTTTTGGCTCGGTATGACACAACAGCTTTAAAACCTATGAATTCAGGTTTTTTATCCATCATGTTTTTCATCTTGTTCCCTAACTTTTGGGCTTGCTCCATTGCTTTCTTTTCTTTAGCTTGTGCTTCAGCAAATTCAGCCTTTGCCTCGTTTAATTGGTTTCGTGAAAAGCTATCATAAGGAGATGTCCAAATTGAAATAGAAGACTTTTTTCTCTTGATTTCTTCTTGGGCTTCTGAAACTTCATTGCTTATTTTAATCAAATCAGATGTAAGCTCCATAAATTCGGGACTATCGTATGGTGCAAAAGCACTATCGATTTTTACATCTGCAGGGTCATAACTCTCTGGAAAATAAAGATGTTTCTTTATTTCCTCTCCGGCTAAATCTTTAGCTTTCTGTTCTGGACTTTTAGAACATGAGGCAAGCATTAAGGTTATACTTGCAAATACTCCAAGTAATAAAAATAGCTTTTTCATACTTTATTATGTTTAAGATTCTTCAAAAATACGAAAATCATCGTAGATGACAAACTTTTTTAGACATTTTTTGTATTTTTCAGAAGAAATACCCACTTGAATCCTTTTTATTTTTATATCCATGGTCTTCAAAGAGTTTGACGGTGTCGGAGTTTTTCCATTCAGCGAATACGTTGCCCTTGGCTAAACGTATGCTGTTCACGATGTCGATGATGCTTGGTATCGGGTATTCACCGATGCGGAGGATAGAGAACTCGATGGCAGAGATGCGCTGATACATCCGCTTGTATTGAGCGGTGTCGAGAGTCATATCCCACTTGTTGAGAGCGTTGGCCGTGCGAAGCATGTCCATGAGTTCCGGACTGAAGAACTCCGTTTCGAGGCGGTGCTCAATTGTGAGCAACTTTGCACGAGTGTCCTGGTATCGAAGCCAGATATGGTCAGCAAAGCCCAACTGGTACACAATGCTGAGCGTAGGGAACATCGTGGCAGCGAAGTAATTGAACTGCTCCGAAGCAGTCCAATGGTGAGCATCTGGAAGCAAGGTGAGGATAACAGCAAGCGCATCGTCGCGCTGCTTTTCGAGAGACAGAAGTAGTCTTTCGATACGTTCCTTGCTTGCTGGTGCAATATTTTGGTTGCTGACAATGCCAAAGCCATTAGGCGTAAGGATGAGGTCGAGCTGTGGTACGGCGTGCAGCATCGCCTCTGCAGCCGTGATGATACGGCAGTAATGCAGTAGCGGTGTGTTGTCAGAGTATGTGCGGATGCGACTCATCGTGTCGGACGAAACGAAAGTGTCGGTAAGCCATTGCTCCGCCTGTAATAGGTGATACTGTATCTTGTCAAAAAGAGATAGTTCACCAGCTACCGTTTTAAGCGTGTTGGGAACATACTTTCTTAGGGTATCGTTGTCATTTATCAGCATTGCCATTGTCTTTGGATTTATTGAGTGAAACTTGCTTTGCGTCCTTATTTTCATCGAGCGTGGTGAGCTGGATGAATGGGCAGTCCGGCTTGACCGCTGTCCACTTGTTGAAACGGATGATTAGTCGGTGAAC
>URLQ01000161.1 GCA_900548745.1 uncultured Prevotella sp. | reverse complement strand
GATGATGGAGAAGAACAGTAGGCTCTGCGGCATGATGGAAAAGAATGGATTCACGGACAATGCTGTCGGCACATGGTTCAGCACCCATGCTCCCTGTCCTAAATAGTTGAGAATGAGCATGGTCTTAACAAAACCCCAGCTGATGGCGATGTTCTTCCTGCCGCAATGTCCCAGGTCGGAGTAAAGTGCCTCTGCACCCGTGGTACAGAGAAATACGGCACCCAGAATCAAGAACCATTCTGGTGATTTGGCCAGCAGTATGGCTGCATAATAGGGATTGAAAGCCTTCAGTATCAATGGATAAGACGTGATGCTGAAAGCTCCCGTCACGCCCAGCAGCAGGAACCATAGTAGCATGAAGACTCCGAACGACTTGCCTATGCTTTCGGTGCCAAAGCGCTGCACGAAGAAGATAATCGTGATAATGGCAAGGGTGATAGGGATGACCGGCAGGTTGGGACTGATGCTTTCGAGTCCTTCGATGGCAGTGGTAACCGTGATGGCTGGGGTAATGATTCCATCTGCCAGCAAGGTGCTTGCGCCAATGATAGCCAATAAATAAATCCACTTTCTTTTCATCTTGCGCAACAGAGCGTAGAGGGCGAGAATGCCTCCTTCGCCATTGTTGTCGGCTCGCAGTGCCACGCATACGTATTTAATGGTGGTCTGAAGGGTGAGTGTCCAAATGATGCAGGACAATGCGCCCAGGATAGTGCTCTCGTTGATGGTTTCGCCTGTATGCAGGATAGCTTTCATCACATAGAGTGGGGATGTACCGATGTCGCCAAACACAATGCCTAATGTGACGAGCAATCCCAGGAAGCCTACTCGATGATGATGACAGACTACTGAACTTTCTGTTTTTTCTTTCATTTTTATTCTCTTAAATAATAAGTTATCCTTTTGAATAAGAATAATCTTAGCAGGTAAAAATGACTCCTTAGCTGGAGACTTTTACAATACTACATCGATTATAAATTGCGTGCAAAGGTATTAATAGTTGGTAAGATGTAAGATTTGCTTGAGTTTTTTTAACAGATTTAATATTCACCGATGATTTCATGTGAATGAAAAGTTTATGGCAACCATATCAATAACTTGGATTCTGTTTTAATTTCTTGTTTAAATCCAGGCATCTTTGTGGTATTGGGAAAACCGTTGTAAACCCGGTAGACTCCTTTTCTAATGGAGTTCTTTGATCATATGCCTTGGTATATTTGCCAAAACGGATGAGATCTTGACGTCTCCAACCTTCCCAAACCAATTCCAGCAGACGCTCCTTTAGAATGTTGTCCAAATTGGCTTCTACATGAGGCATTCCTACTCGGTCTCTTATAGCATTCAGCTCTATTGAACCATCTTCGCCATTGCGAACTTTCGCCTCGGCTTCCATCAACAGCGCGTCACCATATCTAAAAAGGACGATATCGTTGTCAACCTGCCGTCCGTCCGAATAGGCGGTTCGGTCAACCTCGTATTTGCCTACACGGGCGCCTGCCGTCTGTTTATATGGGCTGTCGCTGAGGTTCAGTTTCAGTTCAAGCGGCATGTACACCAACGGCTTCCCGTTGTCCAAATATATCTTTTTTCCGTCAACAAGCACGGTATCAGCATAGAAGTTTATCTTGAATCTATTGTCAACATTGTCCGTTCCGTAACCGAAAGCCTTGACGGTTGAAACAGTTGCACATGTGCCGTTTTCGGAAGAACCGCCATAAGCTCCGCCATGTTTGTAGTGGCGTGAGCGGTAAAGATAGTGGTATTCGTTCAAATATAAGTTCTTGTCCAAAGGGATTGTGAAGATGTTCTCCTTGGAACTTTCATTATGAACCGCAAAGTTCGATGCGTAGTCGCTCTCCAACTCATAGCCTTCTTGCCGCAGTTGCTCGCAATACCAGATGCAGGTTTCCCAAGCGTTCTTTTTCTCGCCATTCACATTGAAGTAAATGCTTTTCCCGTCCTGACGCTTGCCGTCGGTCCAGTTATCATCCGTATATATTTCCGCATTCAAGGCAAGCTTTGCAAGCAAGAAGTTTGCGACAGGGCGTGTCACACGTCCGTAATAGTTCCCCTCCTTGTTGGAATGCTCATCGGCGAGCTGTGGGGCAACATCCTGCAACTCGTCAACAATAAACTTGAATACCTCACTTCTTTCGCTTTGCGTTACCTGCTCCAATTTCACGTCGTATGATGTCACGATAGGAACACGCCCGAACATATCCATCGCATAATAGTAGAACAAGGCTCGTACAGCTCTTACCTCTGCCGTGAAATCTCTTGTCTGTTCTGCTGAAAGCAGACTCTTATGGCTATCAATGATAGAAAGCGACTGGTTAGATATAACAATTACCTTGAAGAGGTATTTCCATACATTATATAAATTAATATCATTGGCATTCCATTTGTGCTGATACATGTTCTCCCACAAACCGCCATCATACCAGTCTCCACCACGGATAGGAATCATTGCCTCGTCAGTAGTCAAGGTATTGTAGTCGTAAATACCCCGGCAAGTTCCTTGAAGCCCTTCCGACTCCTGATTGCTCCCTATGTAGTTGTACAGGGAAGCTACTGCGTTTTTGTATATATTATCAGCATTGTTGTAGATTGCCTCCTGGTCCAGCTGGTCTTTGGGATGCTCATCCAGACAGCTACTGAAGCAAAGCGTTAACGGTATTGCTAATATGTATTTAATAATAGTCTTCATACTCTTTTCGTTTTAAAATTGTACACTCAGTCCCAATGAGTAAGTACGGTATAATGGATAGTTGCGCTTGTCGTCAATACCCATCGTACTGTTGACAACATAGCTGTTTATCATTGGTGTTAAACCTTTATATCCGGTGATTGTTCCAATGTTGCTAATGTTGCATGATACACGCAAGGAACGAATAAGCTTGCTCCTCAAAGGCACATTGTAGCCTATTGTCAGATGCTCGAAGTTCAGGTAGTCACCTTTCTCAAGCCAGTAGTCAGAGACTCTCTGGTCTATGATGTTCTTCTTTGGAGCATCCTTAAAGACATTGTAGTCTGGGAAGCAAGCCATGCTTGTGTAAGCCAGTCCTGTTCCATTGAAAATCTTGTGCCCGAATGCTCCATTCATCTGTATGGAGATATAGTAATTCTTGTATCTGAAACTGATGTTTGAGCCAAGGATTACCTTTGGTGTGGCTTGTCCTGCAATGTATCGGTCGCCTCCATCGCTTAAGTCCACATTGCCATTATGATCAAGGTCCTCTATGTCGTAAAAATAGCTGCCGTTCTCGTTCTTGACAAGTCCCTTGCAATGGGGTAGGTAGAAAACGCCAAGCGGCTGTCCAACTATCTGATAGACCACGTTGTTGTCGCCGCCGTTTTGCCCAGCACCATCCAATGATCCAATAGCGGTGATGTTCGCTGCCGACATGCTCATTCCATTGTAATCTCCACTTAGCGAGATGAGTTTGTTGCTTTGAAACGACAGATTCATATTGATGTTAAGATCCATGTCCTTCTTGCTTATTGGCTGCACGGACAAGCCCAGCTCAAATCCGCGGTTTGACATTGAACCGATGTTTGCCAGCAATGTATTGTATGCGAATGGTGGAACCGGAACCTCATAGGCATAGAGCATGTCGGTGGTCTTGGAATAGTAATACTCCGCTGTAAGCATAAGCCTGTTGGCAAAGAGACCAATGTCCGCACCGAGGTTAAACGTTGTCTTCGTTTCCCACTTCAAGTCAGGATTGTTGTTTCTTACCATACCAAGGGTTACTGTTGGAGAACTCTTTACCGGAACAATGCCAGTCTGCCTTACGGTGTTCATGGTTGTGTAGGCGGAGATACCGCCAAGATTGCCCGCCTGTCCCAAACCAGTGCGGAGTTTAAGCATTGACAGCGGTTTTATGTTGGCAAGGAAGCTTTCCTTCTTCATGTCCCAAGTGAATGATACAGACGGGAAGAAGCCCCATGTATTGTTGTCACCAACCATTGACGATCCGTCACCACGTGCATTTACCGCTAAGGTATATCTGTCAAGCAGATTATAAGTGATGCTTCCCATTACAGAAGCCAGAGACTGGTCTTCGTATGTGCTTTCTGTTCCACCGTATGGACGGGCTGCTGTAGCACCCAGATTGTCGTAATGAAAATCGTTTGTAGGTATTCCCTTGGCATACACCCAGAAAGCAGTTTTTCTCAGTTTTCTGTATTCACTGCTTACTCCAGCAGAGACCTTATGTATGCCGAACTCCTTGTTGAAATCAAGAGATACATTGCCGAGCCATTCTTCTTTCTTGAATTCCCCACGGTACACGTTGCCTTGTGCCCATACCCATGTCGGACAGAATTGTCCGTTTTCGGTAGAGCCATACAGGTAAGAGCCGAAGGTGGATACATGCCAGTTCTTATTGAAATCGTAGCTCAGTTTTATGTGTGCGTCAAAGTTCAAATCCTTGGAGTCGTTTTTCTCTTCAAGCAATATGCCGGGTGGGTTGATATGCGTTGCCGATTCGTTTTTTAGCCAGTTTCCATGCTCGTCAGTACCAGCAGGGAAAGTCGGGTTTTGGCATGCTGCGGAATAGAACAGCATCTGCGTATCAAAGATGTCATGGTTTTTAAATGACGAGCCGAAAACTCCGAATTCTCCGGTTAGTCTGTCATTGAAGGCTTTCTGGGTCACATCAACTTTGGCAACAAAAACGTTATAGTCCATCTTCTTGATGATGGTGTTGTGGTCCATTACTCCGAAAGATGCACGATAGTTTGACTGTGGTGTACCTCCGCTGAATGCAAGGTAATGATTGTTCACCATACCCGTGCGTGTTATCACCTTGTAGTTATCGGTATTGAAACCTCCGTTGTTGCAATAGATACCCAATGCCTTTGCCGTTGCAACATATTCAGCAGCATTGAGCATCTCCAGATGTTTGTACATCTGCTCAAAACCCACATTTCCTTCATAGGATATTTGAAACCCACGTCCAGTGCCTTTTTTCGTTTTAACTTCAATCACACCTGATGCTCCACGTGAACCATACATGGCGGTCTCCGCAGCATTCTTTAATATACGAAAACTCTCGATGTCTGCAGGATAGATGGTTGATAGGGTAAGTACGTCAGAAGTAACCCCATCAATCAACACTAAAGGGTCATTGCCACCGATGATGGAGGTTGTACCACGTACTCGCACACTATTGAGCATAGCCATGCGATCAAGACCGTTAGATGTCACGTTGACACCAGCAGCCTGACCACTCAACACGTCAAGGGCGTTATTTGCCGCCCCCTTGTTGGAATGATTTCCAACTATCTTTATAATATTACTTCCATTGTCAATGGAATCTTTCCGTTCTGCAGGAACTTGCTTTTGTGCATGAGCCAAAGAACTGCAAAAGAGCGCAATGAGAAGTAATGTAAAGTCTTTTTTGCTCTTTGCCATTTTCTATTTCTATTACTTTGGTTATGGATGATTTCCGATAAGCAAAGATAAGGTGCAATACATTAAAAAACGTATACAAACCCAAATATTTATGCATTATTAACGATAAAGAAGTAAGTGCGTAGAGTATTACTCCATAACAGTTGTACCTGCCAATGAATGTAACGGTTTACGGAGTTTTTGAGGATGTAAAATATTTGTGATTTTTCATTGTTACATCACAGATCAGTAACCATTTTATATCTTAAAGTTATCGCATTCAAGAATAATGGTAAAAGTTATGCATTTTTCAAACGTAGTAAAAATGGCTACGAATATTTTTGGCGTTCTCTCATAAATGATAATTTACGTGCAAGCCGAGCGCAGAGCCAAACGCAGTTTGAGCTATGCCGAGACGCAGCCGTAAATACGGACGTTAGTCCGAATTTACTGACGCTTGACCGTTCATTAAGAGGGGCAAGAGTTCGTCTCGCTGCTTAGTTAAAACCATTATTTCTTGGTTGTTTTTGACTATTTCGTCAAAAATTGGGCAAAGCTTTTCTTCTA
>URLQ01000160.1 GCA_900548745.1 uncultured Prevotella sp. | reverse complement strand
AGTTCGTCGTCGAGCTTTGCCTTTATTTTTCTTATCTCATTATACGGCATCCACACGTAGTAGAACATTATGGCAGTGTTGAAGGTGTTGACGAGATATATGAACGGTCCGATGTGCAGACTGTTGCAGTATGCCACACCGCATACTGCCGTTGTAAGTATAAGGCAGTAGCCGATAAGTCCCATCATGATGTGTTTCTTGCGCTTTTTGCCGTTGAGTTGTATGTTGAGTTGTGAGCATGAGAACAGAATTGCGGCGGGTGCATAGAATAATATGTTTGACAATGCTCCAACATCGTCGTCTTGTTCTCTGAACTTGAAAGTCATTTGCAGAAGATAGTGTATTGCGAGAATGAGTAGTGCCGCTACTATCATCAATCTTGACTGTTCGTACTGTCTGTTTTTCCTTACTACGAAGAAGTGTGACGTTGTGACAAAGAATGCGAGCATGATCATTACAATCATGCACGTATATTGTAGTGCTTTCAGATCTGTCATTTTGCCTTTTTTGTTTATTTATCTTTTGGCAATAGGATGAGTGTTTATCCTTTGTATGAAAAAAATTTGGCAATAAAAAACATCCTGTATTATATTGTCATTGGCTATAGAAAAAAAGGAGACTGCCATAGAAAGACAGTCCCCCCTTTTGTTCCTTTTATGCGCAGGGCGTTTTAAGCCTCTTCAGCGATACGCTGCTTTATGGCCTTGCTGTCCTCTTCATATCCTGGTTTGTCGAGCAGGGCGAACATGTTCCTCTTGTAAGCCTCTACTCCCGGCTGGTTGAACGGGTTGACACCGAGTATGAGTCCGCTGATGCCACATGCCTTCTCGAAGAAGTATATGAGCTGTCCGATGTAATATTCGTTGAGCTGTGGCACGCTGATGTGTATGTTAGGCACTCCGCCGTCCACGTGAGCCAGCTTTGTTCCGAGTTCTGCCATCTTGTTCACCTCGTCAACACGCTTTCCTGCAAGGAAGTTCAGTCCGTCCAAATTGTCCTCGTCGTTAGGGAAAAGGAGTTCCTTGTTAGGCTTCTCTATGCTGATTACGGTCTCGTAGATAGTGCGTTCGCCTTCCTGAATCCACTGTCCCATGGAATGTAGGTCGGTAGTGAAGTCGCATGATGCAGGGAAGATGCCTTTTCCATCCTTGCCTTCGCTTTCACCATAGAGCTGTTTCCACCATTCAGAGAAGAAGTGCAGCTTAGGCTGGAAGTTTACCATTATTTCTATCTTTTTTCCTGCTTCGCCGTATAGTCCGTTGCGTACGGCAGCATACTGTGCAGCAGGGTTTTCGTCGAATGGCACGTTGATGTCGCATGCTTTCTCCATTGCAGCAGCACCCTCAACGAGTTTCTTTATGTCGAAGCCTGCGCATGCTATAGGCAGTAGTCCTACCGGTGTGAGCACAGAGAATCGTCCGCCCACGTTGTCTGGAATGACGAAGGTCTTGTATCCCTCCTTGTCGGCTGCAGCTCTTGCTGCACCCTTCTTGGCATCTGTGATGGCTACGATTACTTTTTTTGCCTCTTCCTTTCCGCGCTGTTTCTCGCATTGCTTCTTGAGCAGACGGAAGGTGAGTGCTGTTTCAGTTGTTGTGCCTGATTTAGAGATGTTTATCACTCCGAATTTCTTGTCGGCAAGATAAGCCGTCAGCTCAGCGAGATAGTCCTCGCCTATGTTGTTTCCTGCGAAGAGGATGGTTGGGTTGTTCTTGTCGTTTGTGAGCCATGCGAATGAATTGCTCAGCGCTTCTATCACAGCTCTTGCTCCGAGATAGCTTCCGCCGATGCCAGCCACTACGATAGCCTCGCAGTTGGCACGTAGGGTGTTGGCGCAGTCTTGCAGTTCTTTCAGAAAATCTGCAGAGATAGAAGTTGGAAGATGTAGCCAACCGAGGAAGTCGTTTCCTGGGCATGTGCCTTCTTCGAGAGCTTTCTGGGCTTCAGCAGCTTTTGGTTCGAATTCTTTCACTGCGCCTTCCTTAAGGAATTGCGACGCTTTGGCAATGTTTAGTTTGATACTTTCCATATTGTTTTGTGGTTTTTATAGTTTATCTGCTATCTGAACGAGTCAGTCAGCAGTTTAATTTCTATCTGTGGGATGATGCGCTCGTATAGTATGTTATATACAGCATCGAGTATAGGCATGTTCACGTGCATGTGTCGGTTTATTTCCTTCATGCATTTCGTTCCGAAATATCCTTCCGCAATCATCTCCATCTCTATCTGTGCGCTCTTCACACTGTATCCTCTTCCTATCATTGTTCCGAAGGTGCGGTTTCTGGAGAAGTTGCTGTATGCCGTTACGAGCAGGTCTCCGAGGTATACCGAGTCGTATACGCTGCGCTCTATGGGATGTACAGCTGTTAGGAAGCGTGTCATTTCCTGTACGGCGTTTGAAATGAGTACCGACTGGAAGTTATCGCCGAATTTCAGTCCGCTGCATATTCCGGATGCTATGGCATAGACGTTTTTCAGTACCGAAGCATATTCTATTCCTATCACGTCGGAACTCGTTTTCGTCTTGATGAAGTCGTTTGCGAGCACGTCGGCAAAAGCTTGTGCCTTTTCCCTGTCGCAGCATCCCACGGTGAGGTAGGAGAGTCTTTCGAGTGCCACCTCTTCTGCGTGCGATGGTCCTCCCAAGCAGGCGATGTTTTCATCCGGCACGTCGTACACCTGGTTGAAGTATTCGGAGCAAGCAAGGTTCTCATCCGGCACGATACCTTTTATTGCCGTGACGATGAATTTGTTGCTTATGTTCGTTTTTAGCTTCTTCAGATGGTTCTTGAGGTATGGCGATGGTGTGACAAAAACGAGCGTATCGTAGTTCTGTACGATTTTGTTAATGTCTGACGAGAAGTTTATTTCGTCCACATTGAACCTTGCGCTCAAGAGATACGCCGGGTTGTGTCCGAGCCGCTTGAAGTCTTCTATGCGGTCGTCCCTTCGGATGTACCACCCTATGTGGTGGGTTTTCCCTACAATTATCTTTGCGATGGCGGTAGCCCAGCTACCTCCTCCAATAATCGCTATTTTACCACAGTCAAACACCTTATTTTATAATTTTATTAATAGTGTTAATGAATAGTATTAATTATCAGTCTCTCCTTTTCCCCTTGTGTATAGAGTGAGGCGAAATGTCGGGGCGCAGGAAGCCGGTTCCCTTGTAACTTTCAGAGTCAGTCATGCTGCGCCCCTGACATATATAAATATTTTCGTTGAAGCTTACTCCTCTTTGCTGCGGTCAATCCAAGCCTGCACTTCGTCAACCGAAGGCTTGTCGTAGCCGAGTTTGTACTTCTTGTTTATTTCTCCTATTTTCTGCTGCAGTCCCTGTGCCTTTTCCTCCTTGATGTCGGAAATGAGGTTGAAGCCGGCCTTGCGCATAACGTATGCCCAGTTTTCGCTCACGCCAATCTCCTCCCATTCCTTGATGGTGCTCTGCGGCATTTTCTTTTCCGGTTTCATCTGTGGGAAGAAGAGTACTTCCTGTATGTATGTCTTGCCTGTCATGAGCATTACGAGTCGGTCTATTCCGATGCCGATTCCGCTTGTCGGCGGCATTCCGTATTGCAGGGCGCGCAGGAAGTCTTTGTCAATTATCATTGCCTCGTCGTCACCCTTGTCTGCGAGTTTCATCTGCTCCACGAAGCGCTCCTCCTGGTCGATAGGGTCGTTGAGCTCAGAGTATGCGTTGGCGAGCTCCTTTCCGTTCACCATTAGCTCGAAGCGTTCTGTTAGTCCCGGTTTTGAACGGTGCATCTTTGTCAGCGGTGACATTTCCACTGGGTAGTCGGTGATGAATGTAGGTTGTATGAATGTACCTTCGCAAAACTCTCCGAAGAGTTCGTCGATGAGTTTTCCCTTGCCCATCGTCTCGTCCACTTCCATGCCCTTCTCCTTGCAGAATGCGCGTATTTCCTCTTCCGTCTTTCCGTTGCAGTCGAATCCCGTCTTCTCCTTAATGGCATCAAGGATAGGCAGTCTGCGGTACGGAGCCTTAAAGCTCACGATGTTTCCGTTAATCTCCCGTTCTGGTTTTCCGTTCACTGCGATGCAGATTGTCTCGAGCAGCTTTTCGGTGAATGCCATCATCCAGTTGTAGTCCTTATACTGTACGTAGAGCTCCATGCATGTAAATTCCGGGTTGTGGTTGCGGTCCATTCCCTCGTTACGGAAGTTCTTTCCTATTTCATATACTCCCTCGAATCCGCCTACGATGAGTCTCTTAAGGTATAGCTCGGTGGCTATTCTCATGTACATGTCCTGGTTCAGGGCATTGAAGTGTGTTATGAACGGGCGTGCCGATGCACCTCCTGCGATGCTCTGCAGCGTCGGTGTCTCCACTTCGGTGTATCCTGCCTCGTCGAGCACGCGGCGCAGTGTGCGCAGTACTGTGGCACGCTGCAGGAATGTTTCCTTCACTCCGTCGTTTACCACAAGGTCGACGTAGCGCTGGCGGTAGCGCAGCTCCGGGTCGTCGAATTTGTCGTATGCTACGCCGTCTTTGTATTTCACGATAGGCAGCGGCTTTAGGCTCTTTGAGAGCATTGTTATTTCCTTTGCGTGTACGGAGATTTCTCCAGTCTGTGTACGGAACACAAAACCTTTCACTCCGATGAAGTCACCGATGTCCATAAGTTTTTTGAACACGGTATTGTATAAGTCTTTGTTCTCGTCGGGGCAGATTTCGTCTCTTGCCACGTAGACCTGTATTCTTCCTTTTGAGTCCTGTATTTCGGCGAATGATGCTTTTCCCATTACGCGTCGGCCCATGAGCCTTCCGGCAATTACCACCTGTCGTGGTTCTTCGTCGTCATTGAATTCAGCTTTGATGTCGGTGCTGAAAGCGTTTGTAGGGAACTCTGCTGCGGGATATGGGTCGATGCCCATGTCGCGCAATGTCTGTAGACTCTGTCTGCGAACAATCTCCTGTTCACTAAGCTCTAAAATATTCATTTTTTATTTCGTTGTTATTTTTGTTTCCGTTATGAAGTCCTTTCGCATGTGGAGGATAATAGTCGGCAAGTGTCGTGCCGCAGCTTTATCTTTAATATTGCAAAGATAATGATATTTTTTTTAATGGCATAATTTTATTGTAATAAAAACGATGAATTCCGAAAACCTCGTGATTATTCAGTTCGTGTGCCATGCTGCGGGTTGTTTTCTCGGCGTTCATCCTTCGTGCGAGAAGAGTCTTAGCCATTCCTTTTCGAAGTTCGGCGTGAAGACTCCCTTGCCAATGCGTTGTGCAATCTCTTCGTGTGAGAAGAAGCGTCCGCCGTCGAGCTCCGTAGTTGATGGGTGGAGAGGGTTGTCGTAGGTGGTGCGGAACACGTTCACGAGTTCCTTCTCCATGTCGCTCTCGAACACATATCTGCCCATGCTTTCTGGTGAGTATTCGCTGATCCCTATTTCTTCCAGCACCTCTCTATGTAGTGCTTGGACGATGGTCTCGCCGTAGTCCACATGACCACCAACGGCGGTGTCCCATTTGCCTGGCTGTATGTCTTTCCATTCGGGGCGCTTTTGTAGGTACAGTTCGCCCTTTTTGTTGAACACGTGCAGATGCACCACAGGGTGTAGCGGTTTCATGCCTCCGTGGGCGTAGCTGCGGCTTGTCCAACCTGTGGTGTTGCCCTCGTCGTCCACCAGTGGAAACTTCTCACGAATACCTCTCAATGACTTTATTTCAATCCTGCAGTTGCTTACTGTAAGTGATTGTTTTGTAATGTTTTGCGGTTTTTTGTTGAATAATCCAAATAGAGCGCTTCCGCTTCCGCTCATGGCAGCATATTCCGCCCCAAGGGAATATAGCTTTTCCTTCACGAGGGCAAGTGTGGGGTGGAGTGTAAAGATGGTGTTTTCAAAGTCGTTCTGCAGTAGCTGTCGCCATTTTTCCACTGGTTCGTTTTCGATAATGTCGCGGCAGCAGCGCATGGGAGACTTGGGCTTTATTCCGGCGAAGGCATCCTTGGTGCTCACGCTGATGGGTAGTTTCACCACCACAATCCAATAGTCGTCGAGACATAGTGCTACCGGCTCCATCACATCACCGATGCCCGAGGCGAAACAGGGTTCCGATTTCACGAAGAATGCACAGTCGGCACCGA
>URLQ01000159.1 GCA_900548745.1 uncultured Prevotella sp. | reverse complement strand
CATTTGCAGCCGCCGCAAATACCGAAATGCTGGCAGAAAGCTTCCTCTCTGACATCGCTCTTCTTGATGAAACGAATTACTTCAGCTTCGCAGTAGCTGTGTTTCTTCTTTCTTACCTGCAGGTCAACAACGTCGCCAGGCACGCAGAAGGGTACGAAGACCACCATGTCGTTTACCCTCGCCAAGGCTTTTCCTTCGGCGGCGCAATCGGTGATGGTCACATTTTCCAATATGGGTAATGGTTTCTTTTTTCTTGCCATAATTTGTTTCTGTAATTATATACAGTTTGCAAAGTTACGAAAATTAATGGTTTTTTTCCATTGCCAAGTTGGTTTTCTTGGATAAAATAGATAATTTTGCATTCAAAATACAATAGGTATGAAAGAATACAACACTTATATTTTTGATTTGGACGGCACTCTGCTGAATACCATTAATGATTTGGCGGCGAGTGTAAACTTTGCTTTGCGCTCTGTCGGACTGCCGGAACATTCGGTAGACGATGTGCGTCGTTTTGTGGGCAATGGAGTAAGAAAACTGATGGAGCGTGCCATTGAGGGAGGTGATAGCAATCCGCTCTTTGATGAGGCGTATGCCACTTTCAGAAAGCATTATCTTGAACATGGACTTGACACGACGGAGCCATATCCTGGCATTGTGGAGATGCTTGGCAGACTGAAAGCCGATGGGAAGAACATTGCTGTGGTGAGCAACAAGTTTTATGATGCTACTCAGGAACTGGTACACCATTTCTTTGGCAGCTATGTCAGCGTAGCCATTGGTGAGAGAGAGAATATTCGCAAGAAGCCGGCACCTGACACTGTGATTGAAGCCCTGCGGCTGCTTGGCGTTGACAAGGAAGGAGCAGTGTATATAGGCGACAGCGATGTAGACGTGAATACGGCAAAGAATGTAGGCATTCCCTGCATCAGCGTGTTGTGGGGATTCCGAGATAAGGACTTCCTTATAGAGAATGGAGCTAAAACATTTATATCCAAACCTGAAGAATTGTTTAGCTAAGCACTTTGGAAAGGCATTTTCTTACGAAGGAACTTCTGCTCAGTTTGCTGAATATGACGTATTTCTTTGAGTAGTGCTTGTCCGGCAGCGGGAAGAGTCCATGCTCCTCAAGAGTCTGTATTCTGGTATCGAGCTGTTTGGCAGAGCGTGTCCATCTGATGGTCTTTATTATGTAGTTCATCGTAAGCTGCGCCAGACGGCGTTGCATGGCAGTCTTATCCATTACCGACATAGCTGTGGAGAGGTCGTTCATATGGATAAGAATCTGCTCAATGTCGTTCAGACGTTTCATCACGAGTTTTTTGTCCTTGCGGTCAATCTTATCCTCTTTGCGCAAGCGGTCGTAGTAAGCTACGGAAGAGGTGCTGTAGATCTTTTCCGCACGTAGGAAGAGGAGGGTGGTAAACTCTTCCTCTTCGGCATACAGACCGGGAGTGAAGCGCAGGCCGATAAGAATTCTGCTGCTGAAGATATAACCCCATGGACTGATTTCAAGATTGTTGTTCTTGAGGTATTCCGCACCATCGGTAGGGGCTTCGCCCGCATAGTCGTTTTTGCCCTGCTCGCTGTTGCTGGAGTTGAAGATAACGATGTCCGGCTCGTTGTATCTTACGAGGTCTATGCAGTGTTCATAGGCTTCGCTTATCAGTTTGTCCTCACCGTCGATAAACTGGATGTATGAGCCTGTCGCCATGCGCAGACCTGTATTGCGGGCAGCCCCTGTGCCGGCAGTCCTTTGTCTGATATAGATGATGTTGTCGGCGATGTTTGTCAGACTGTCAAGGATACACTCCTGCGAACCGTCGTCGACGACGATGATTTCCCGTTCCTCATCTCTGAGAGAGAGATTGAGGATACTGTTGATACATTCTGCTATCTGTGAAGCAGGTTTGTTGAAGCATGTGATGATAAAGCTCAGCAAGGGTGCTTTTGTCGTTATTTCTTGATACATAATGCAAAAATACAGCTTTTTGAAGAATGACATGCAATATATTAAGAAAAATTTCGTTCAAAATATTAGTATACGTATTTGGAATGAGGGGCGGAAAGGATAAATTCCTTGTAGTGTTGCCCGTAATAACTATAATATTTATCTTATGAATACTGAAAAGCATAACAGCTTTCGACATGCATTGAAATATACAAGCATCTTTGGCGGGGTGCAGGGACTGAATGTACTTATAGGATTGATACGCAACAAGTTTGTTGCCGTCATCCTTGGTCCTGCTGGTATGGGACTTGTTTCGCTGTATAATTCAACATCTTCGCTTATGTCCAACCTTACCGGTTTGGGACTGTCGATGAGTGGTGTGAGGCGTGTGTCGGAGGATTATGATGAAAATCCGGATTCTGAGAAGCTGTTGGACACTGTGAAGCTGATACGTTCGCTGAGTGTTGTAGCAGCTATCTTCGGCACATTGATATGTATGCTGTTCAGCGGTGTGTTGAGTTATTTCACGTTTGGCGACTGTTCCCATGTCTACTCCTTCCTGGCATTGTCGCCGCTGATAGGCATGATGGCTATAATAACGGGTGAGTTGGCGGTTATGAAGGGTGTTAGAATGTTGAGGCCCTTGGCGCTTGCAACGTTGTTTAATGTTGTGGCAGCCTTGTTTATCTCTGTGCCGTTGTTCTATTGTTATGGTATGAATGGTATTATACCGTCGTTTCTGTTGGTTTCTTTCTCGCAGATTCTCTTTACGATGCACTATTCTTGTCGGCGTTTCCCTTTCAGAATCTCGTTTCGACGGGAGTTTCTGAGCAGAGGAAATTCCATAATAAAGCTGGGGGTGGCATTCGTTCTTGCTGGGGTGTTCAGTAGTGGCTCGGAGTTTCTTATCCGTCTGTTTCTGAATAATTTAGGTAGTCTTGATACCGTGGGACTTTATAATGCCGGATATATGATAACCATCGTTTACGGAGGTCTTGTGTTTTCTGCAATGGAGACTGACTATTTTCCACGGTTGTCTGCCGTGGGGCATGATGACAAGGTGGGGCAGAACAGTGTCGTAAACAGACAGGTGGAGGTTTCGCTCGTATTGATTTCGCCCATGCTTACCGCCTTTATCATAGCTCTTCCCGTAGTATTACCATTGCTATTCAGCAGTAAGTTCAATGCTGTGTTGACAATGACGCAGGTCACTGTGTTGGCTTTGTATATGAGAGCCTTGAAACTGCCGCTCTCGTATATGGCACTTGCCAAGGGCGACTCCAAGTCATTTCTGTTTCTTGAGGGTGTGTATGCTGTAGTGGTGTTTGTTCTCGTCAGTGTGATGTATTGGTTGTTTGGATTCGTTGGCACTGGTTGGGCATTACTTCTGACAGCTGTTCTTGATTTCCTTATGCTCACGCTATATACGAAGCATAAGTATGGCTATACAATGTCGCATGATGTATTTAAGATTGCTGTCATGCAGTTGCCTCTTGGTGGTTTGGCTTTCGCTTTGTCACAAAGTTTATATGGATTGTCATACTGGGTAGCAGGCATTGCTGTAACGCTCATAAGTGCCGCCGTCTCTTATATGACGTTAAGACGGAAGAAGAACATTTAGATAATTGTTTCTTACTGTCTTTCCGACAGGTTGTCGCACCTCTTGATAGGTGCGACATATCCGTTTACCGTCTTTTTATCGTTTTCTTAGCCACTCGCCTTACTACCTTCTTGGGCTTCTTTTCCATTCCCGGTAGGTCTCTCAATATTGTAGCTTTTATTATCCTTACATCCTCCAAAGGCCTGTTGTTGGCATCGCATTCAACGTGTTGTATGCGGTCAACTACATCCATGCCTTCCGTTACTTGTCCGAACACAGTATAGCCTCCGTCAAGATGTGGAGTGCCACCGACGGTAGTGTATTGCTCCTCCATCTCTTTTGTCATCTTTATGCTGTCGCCGAAAAGCTTATGTAGGTTGTCTCTTCCGCGTTGCAACCCTTTCTCGTCTTGTTTCTTGCCATAAACGATATAGAACTGTGTGCTGCTCGATTCCCGTTTCGGATTTACTTCGTCGGGTTCGCGGGCGGCAGCCAAAGCTCCCCTCTTGTGGAAGATTTGTGGCAGACATATTTCTGCCGGTATTTTGTAGTCGAGAGAGTGGTCGCCGAGCACTGCTCCTTTTGGGGCATTCTTGCTGTATGGGTCGCCGCCTTGAATCATGAAGTCGGGTATTACACGATGGAACAGCAAAGAATCGTAGTAGTGGTGCTCCCTTATGAGTTTAAGGAAGTTGTCACGGTGTAATGGTGTTTCGTTATACAGTTCCACCCGTATGTTGCCCATTGTCGTTTCGATGAGCACCTCAGGACGTACATCCTTCTTTGTCGTTTGGGCGTTTAAGCCAGTGCATATCGCAAGTAGCGAAATAATAAACAGTATCTTTTTCATGGTTACAAAAATAGGAAAAGTAAATAAGATAAAAAAGAAAATGATGTAGAGATTAATTTATAGGTCGTTATTTTAACTTTTCGTGGCGCTTTACTGTGTTGTCTGCAATATTGCTGTGTGTTGATATATCAGGAAGTGTGCTTAAATCAGAAAAATCTATGGATGAGGGTGTGATTCTCGCTCCATAGACTTTCCTTTCTTACATTACATTGATTTTTTTGCTTATATTAATTTATCCCTTTATGAATGCCTCTTATGATTTCCTGACGAGTGTATTTACCTTCAGGGCTGTTGTTTCTTCTTTGTTTGTATTCCTTATTGCGCATCCCTTTGTCGTAGGGCTTGCATTTGTTTTTCTTCAAGTACTTGTGGTGTTTGCATGTCTTTAAAGATGATTTCGGATATTTGGCATATATGTTATGAACGTATGCATTGTTTTTCCAGCCAATGGGACGATAGAAGTAGTAGGCGTCTTTGTATCGCTTCCACTGTTTGTCGCTGAGAATGCGTTTCATCTCTTTATTGCGGTGTTTCCATCCTTTTGAGTCTATGTCGCGGTAGCAACTTATTCCATTGAGATAATTGAGGTTCAGTTGCATGATGCTGTTGCGTTGAGCATTGTTCAGTCCGAGTTCAACAGCCATCTTGTCGGTTATGAAGTTTGCCTCAACTCTTATGTCACCCAATCTCTGTGCGCAAACCGATGAAGTCATCATCACGGCTGCAACTATTGCTAATAATGTTCTTTTCATAATTTCTATGTTATTAGTTGTTGTTAAATGGCGTTATTGGTCTCTATGTTTTTTGTTGGTGCAAAGATATGAAGTACGAAAGGAAAAAGCAAAGGGAAAATCATAATTTGTGGTATGGTTTTCCCTAAATGATGGGGAAGATAGTCTTTATCTTCCCCCCAAAAAAAGTTTTATAATATGCCCATCATCCTCATAATGTATGGTGTCAGCACGGCGGTGAATATGCCGTTCAGAGTTAGTCCGAGCGAGGCATAGGCACCATGCTCCATGCTCTGTTCCATTGCTGCTGATGTGCCTACGGCATGAGATGCCGTGCCGAGAGATATACCCTGTGATGAAGGCATGCCGATATGACCGTATTTAAGGATGCGGAAACCTGTTACGGCTCCGAATATTCCTACGAAGACAACAATTGTGGCTGTGAGCGATGGGATGCCTCCGATGCTTCGTGTCACCTCCATAGCTATCGGGGTGGTTACGGATTTTGCCGCAAGCGACAATACTACTTCCTTTGATGCTCCTGCATATTGGGCTATTGCCACAACGGAGATGATGCCTACGAGACAGCCAACGAGCTGCGACATGAATATCGGTATCATTTCATGCTTTATGGAGTGGAGTTGCTTGTAGAGTGGTACTCCAAGAGCTACTACGGCAGGTTTCAGCCAGAAATCAATCTTTGAACCGCTCATCTTGTAGGTGTCATAGTCTATGTCTGCAACGGTAAGGAAGCAGATCATGAAGGCTATGCTTACGAGGATGGGGTTGAAGACAGGGAGACGGAGCACTTTACGTACGAGTTTGGAGAGGAAATAAACTCCGAACGTAAGAGTCAGAAGAAAATAATCATTGTTTAGAAACTGATGAATATCCATTATTTTTTTTCTTTGATGGTCTTTATAATCTTTCTTGTTGCGATGTGTGTCCAACCTGTAACTACGAGCACAATTATTGTGCTCGTGGCGGG
>URLQ01000158.1 GCA_900548745.1 uncultured Prevotella sp. | reverse complement strand
AGGTTATGAGCCTGGCGAGCTACCAACTGCTCCACTCCGCGATATTAAAATTGAGTATTTCTCAATTGCGTGTGCAAAGGTACACTGTTTTTTGTGAATGCGCAAATTTTAGATGGAAAAAACTTATGTTTGGTGTGAATATTTTTTCTTTTCATTACAAATTGCTTGTAAATGATATGTTTTTTACCTTATTTATATTATTATGGAAAGGATGAAAAATAAGTGCGTTTAACGATAGAACGACTTTCCTGTACATTTTTGTTTTCTTTTATAAATACTCATGATTGGTGCGGAATGGAAGCTTGTAACTATTCAGCGGAAGCTTTTGTGATTTGTTAAACTTTCTAAACGGGTGATGGACGGAAATACCGACAGATAAAAGAGGGGAATTTCAGAGTGTCGGTAAGTCTCTTGACGAAATTCGGTAACTTTCTCATAGAAATTCGGTAACTTTCTCATGGAAATTCGGTAACTTTCTATTTTCGCTGTTTTTGAAACGATTCGTTTTTATAAAAAATGAGTGGGAAAAATGCTCCCGATTGGTCTTGATTTTAAGGATGACAAGCGGCTGGATGGTTAAAAATTAAAAAATACATTTGTCATCGGCACAATCTTTGTATCTTTGCAAAATTAATTTCTTGATGTGTTAAAGATGAGCAGAGTGTGTCCTGGCTCGATTGTCCGTGGAGTTGCTTTGCTACAAGAAGGAAATATAAATTATTTAAACATACAACTTAATGAAACAGTTTAGATTAGTTGACAATATATTGGGATGGCTGGCGTTCCTTATCGCTGCCTTCGTATATTGCAGCACTATCGAGCCGACAGCCAGTTTCTGGGACTGTCCGGAGTTTATCACTACGGGGTATAAGTTGGAGGTAGGACACCCGCCTGGCGCACCTTTCTTCATGTTGACTGCAAATTTGTTCTCGCAGTTTGCCAGCGACCCTTCCCAGGTGGCAAGAATGGTGAATACGATGAGCGCACTGCTTAGTGCGACTTGTATTCTGTTCCTCTTCTGGAGTATAACCCACCTGACCCGTAAGCTTCTCCTTAAGGATTGGAGCGAGATGAGCATGAGTAAGCTGATTGCCATAGAGGCAAGTGGTATGGTCGGTGCGCTTATCTATACGTTCAGCGATACGTTCTGGTTCAGCGCTGTGGAAGGTGAGGTTTATGCTTACTCTTCTGCCTTCACCGCCGTTGTGTTCTGGCTTATATTGAAGTGGGAAGACCATGCCGACGAGCCTCACAGTGACCGTTGGCTTGTGCTTATAACCTATATGACGGGTCTGAGTATCGGTGTGCACTTGCTTAACCTGCTTTGTGTGCCGGCGATTGTACTCGTTTATTATTACCGAAAGTTCCCTAATGCAAACGCCAAGGGTTCGCTCATTGCTCTGTTCGTATCGTTTGTCCTGGTGGCAGCTATTCTGTATGGTGTCGTTCCGGGCATCATCAAGGTGGGAGGATGGTTTGAGCTGTTCTTTGTCAACACGTTGGGCTTCCAGTTCAACACGGGAGTCATCGTATACATTATTCTCCTTGTTGCAACGGTGATTTGGGCTATATATGAGAGTTATACAAATAGGAACGAGCTTCGTGGCAACGTGTCGTTTGTACTTTCGGTCGGTCTTCTTGGTATTCCGTTCTACGGTTTCGGCTGGTCGGCTTTCGTTATCGGAATAGTGGTGCTTGTCGCCCTGTTCTATCTGCTGAAGCTGAAGAAAAAAGGCGTGGCTGTCGTGTCGGCACGTATAAAGAACACATTGCTCCTGTCTATGCTGATGCTGATGATCGGCTATTCCACATATGCTGTGATAGTAATCCGTTCTACTGCCAACCCTCCTATGGACCAGAACTCTCCGGAGGATATCTTTACTCTTGGCAGTTATCTGAGCCGCGACCAGTATGGCGACCGTCCTTTGTTCTACGGACAGGCATATACCTCTCAGGTTGCCTTTGACCGCGACGGAGACTATTGTGTGCCTTCCAAGACAACCGGTGCGCCGGTTTACCAGCGCAAGGAGAAGGCAAGCAAGGATGAGAAGGACTCCTACTTCATAGTAAGTACAAAGGACAAGTACAACTATGCGCAGAACATGCTCTTCCCGAGAATGTATGACTCTTCTCATGCGCAGGCTTATGAAAGCTGGATGGGTGGAGTAGACGGCTATAACGTGGATTATGACCGCTGCGGAGAACCTGTTCAGGTGAAGATGCCGACACAGTTGGAGAACATCAGATTCTTCCTCTCATACCAGTGTAACTTCATGTACTGGCGCTACTTCATGTGGAACTTTGCAGGTCGTCAGAATGATTTGCAGGGAAATGGTGAGCTGGAGCATGGAAACTGGATTACAGGTATCTCGTTCATCGACAATATGCGACTGGGCGACCAGAGCAAGTTGCCTGATGACCTAAAGGAGAACAAGGGACATAATGTGTTCTACTGTCTGCCGCTGTTGCTCGGACTGCTCGGACTGTTCTGGCAGGCTCTCGGCAAGGGCGACAAGGGCATCAGACAGTTCTGGGTGGTTTTCTTCCTGTTCTTCATGACAGGACTTGCCATCGTGATATATCTTAACCAGACTCCAATGCAGCCTCGTGAGCGAGACTATGCTTATGCCGGTTCATTCTATGCTTTCGCGATATGGTGCGGAATGGGAGTTGCGGCAATATTGGATTTGATAAAGAGGTTCCTGAAGACAGAAAATACGCTGGTTACGGCGATTGTTTCTGTCATCTGTCTCCTCGTTCCTATACAGATGGCAAGCCAGACTTGGGACGACCATGACCGTAGCGGACGCTACACTTGCCGAGACTTCGGACAGAATTATCTGATGTCGCTGCAGGATAAGGGCAACCCTATTATCTTCACCAACGGTGACAACGACACCTTCCCACTCTGGTATGACCAGGAGACGGAGGGCATTAGAACAGATGCCCGTGTGTGCAACCTGTCGTATCTGCAGACCGACTGGTATATCGACCAAATGGTGCGTCCGGCATACAACTCTCCTTCGCTGCCTATCTCATGGCCTCGTCTCGACTATTGTTCGGGAACGAACGAGTATGTGGAGGTTAATCCTGACGCAAAGGAGGAGATACTTAAGTATTATAAGGAACAGCCTGAGGCAGCAAAGGCAACATGGGGCGACGAGCCGTTTGAGTTGAAGAATATACTCAAGTATTGGGTTAGAAGCAAGGATGCTGAAACGCATTTCATCCCTACCGACACGCTTTATGTGACGATAGACAAGAATGCTGTGCGCAAGAGCGGCATGATGATGGCAAGTGACACTATCCCAGACAGGATGGTCATCTCGCTGAAGGGAAAGAATGCCTTGTACAAGAGCGACCTGATGATGCTGGAGCTTATAGCGCAGAGCAACTGGACACGTCCTATCTACGTAGCCTTGACGGTGGGTCAGGAGAACTATATGAATCTTGGCGACAACTTCATCAAGGAGGGTCTTGCCAACAGGATTTCGCCATTCACGACGAATGCTCCTGGCGCAAAGAACTTTGATACGGAGAAGACATATAATAATGTGATGAACCGCTTCAAGTTCGGCGGCCTCGACAAGCCGGGACTGTATATCGACGAGACGGTGATGAGGATGTGCTACACACATCGTAAGCTTATGTCGGAGCTTGCCCTGCACCTTATCATGGAAGGCAAGGTACAGAAGGCTGTCAAGGTGTTGGCTTATGCTGACAAGGTGCTTCCGGCATATAATATCCCTGTCAATTATATGAGTGGCGGTCTTGACTATGCGCAGGCTTACGCCTTGGTAGGCAATAAGGCAAAGGCAGAGCAGATGCTCAATGCCGTGGTCAAGAATGCAAAGCAGTATGCGGAGTGGTATCTCTCGCTGGAGCGCAGCCGCTTCCTGATGTCACAGCAAGACTGTATGTTGCAGCTATACGTCCTCAACAAGGCTTATGAAACGGCAGAAATCGTGGATAAGCTGACAGGCAAGAAGCTTGCTGCAAGTATAGAAAAGAGCCTGAGGATCTACAGCAACCAGTATGCTGCCAAGGGCGGACAATTCCCACAGGAATAAATGAATGAAATAATTCTGGTATGTGCCTCATATTATATAGGTGGGCACGTACCAGAATGTTTTGTTCATATATCCTGTTCAAATAAAAGTATAATACCCAATTAATCTGTATATATGATTATAGAGCAACCTGCGATATGGTTGCGCTGGCTTTATCCCAGGGCAACATGGCGTATGAACAAGAACGAACGTGCCGTTTATCTCACGTTTGATGATGGTCCTATCCCAGAGGCTACTCCTTTTATTCTGAAGACACTTGCTGAGTTCAACATTCATGCCACATTCTTTATGGTAGGCGACAATGTAAGGAAATATCCTGAACTGTACCAGCAGATAGTGGATGCCGGACACCAGGTGGGAAACCACACATTCAACCACTGGGGTGGCTTCAAACATACCACCAAGGCATACAGCGCAAATGTGCAGAAGGCAAATGATCTTATAAAAAGTCACCTCTTCCGTCCGCCACACGGTTGGATGCGTTGGGAACAGTATTTCTGGATTGGAAGGAAATACCGGATAGTAATGTGGGACCTCGTGACGCGCGACTATAGCAAGTGGATGACGGCAGACGACGTGGTGAACAACGTGAAGAAGTACGCACGGAACGGTTCCATAATAACATTCCACGACTCGTTGAAGAGTATAGAGAAACTGCATTATGCCTTGCCGGAAGCTATCAAGTGGCTGAAGGAGCAGGGATATGATTTTAAAACATTCGAATAATGACTGACAGAATAGAAAAAGACAAAGTGCTCGCCGCCGTGGTGCGCACTTTTTTTAAGTATTTCACTTTGGGCATCATAGAGGCATACGCCGATGACCCCAATGATATGAGCGTGTATGAGCCGAAGAGCGTGAAGCAGTTTGTAGTCAAACATTTCGAGAAATACTCTCAGACTTTCAACGAAGAGGCATTTTATGCCTTCTCCCGAATGAACTATCTTGAGGAAGATGTGGAAGAGGAACTGCAGAAGTTTATCTCATCTGACAGTCAAACATCCATTATGGATCTTATGCGCTTTGCCTGCAGAACCGACGAATTCTATTCCACTATGGTTAGCGAATACAAGCGCAACATGGAACTTCTGCTTTGTGGAGTCTTCTCCGCCACACCCGAACAGGCTTCCATGTATACACGGTGCGGCTCCATCGGGAATATGGCGCAGGACTATGCTGAAACCATCATCAACAGGATTGCCAACATGGCATACGAGAAGGGGAAGAATATAAAAGAAAAGTAAAGAACCAAAGTTTTCATGTGAAAAGTTAAGTAGAACAGGGCTTCTGTGCCCTGTTCTACCTTTGAGACAAAGTATTATTATTGAGTAGCGTTCGTACTATTATACTGCATCATACCCTACTCAACAAGCATTAATAGTTTTCAGCCTTTATCTCAAAATAGCTTTGCGGATGCTTGCATACAGGGCATACTTCGGGCGCCTGTTTGCCAATGACGATATGTCCGCAGTTGCGGCACTGCCAGATGCGGTCGTTATCGCGTGAGAACACGATGCCCTCTTCAATGTTTTGCAGTAAGCGACGGTAGCGCTCCTCGTGATGTTTCTCTATGGCAGCCACACCGCGCATAGCGGCAGCAATTTCGACGAAGCCCTCTTCTTCGGCCTCGCGCGCCATGCGATCATACATATCGGTCCACTCATAGTTTTCGCCTTCAGCGGCAGCCTTCAGGTTCTCAACAGTGCTCTTCACCGCACCGCCCTCAAGATATTTAAACCACATTTTGGCATGTTCTTTCTCGTTATTGGCAGTTTCTTCAAACAGCGCTGCTATCTGCTGATAGCCATCTTTGCGTGCCTTCGATGCAAAATATGTGTACTTGTTACGTGCTTGCGATTCGCCAGCGAAAGCCTCCATGAGGTTACGCTCGGTCTTTGTTCCTTTCAATTCTTTCTGTGCCATAATGTTTATTGTTTATTTATTTTTTCAAGTTGCGCATACCTTCAGTATGCTGAAATTTACAAGCTATACTGCAAAGATAACCTTAATTCCGCAACACTTTGATTTAACTTTATTTATAAGTTCCTGAGCAACAAA
>URLQ01000157.1 GCA_900548745.1 uncultured Prevotella sp. | reverse complement strand
GCCGCAATATATATGGTATAGACTACAATCAGATGTTAGAAGAGAACATGGGTGTGCGCAAGCGCAAACCAGAGTTTCAAGAACTCTTCGACAAGGCATGGGATGAAGTGGCAGAGAAAAATACAGAGGCAGCAAAGGCAATAGTAGATAAACTCGAAGCAAAGAAGACTCCAGCCGACCAAATAGAATTGATACAACTGCGTGCTATCATAAACCGTATTGAAATTATTGGCAAATGAGGTACATAGAAAAGCATTATGATACTCCTACTGTTATTCAGCACGAGCAGGAATTGTCCTCTGTGAATCTTGACGAAGCAAGTCTTCTGAAAAGAAAAGAGACAGAGAAGCTTGATGGCAATCTTCTCTACAAAGAGCAAATAAGAAGTACAAGATGTATTTCGCATTGGAAGGACTTACAGGCACAAATGTGTCAAGACCAAGGTGGAGTATGCTGCTATTGTGGTTTGAAACTTCAATTTCCAGATACGCAACATTATAGTGTTGAGCACGTTAAGCCAAGAAGTAAGTTTCCTGAGTTGGTTGGAGAATACAAGAACCTGCTGCTATCTTGTCACAGCTCAGAGTTAGAACGGGCACAGTTGAAAAAAACTATTCACAGTAAGAAGGAAAGAAAAGAAACTCTTCATTGTGATGAATTTAAAGATAATAAGGAGTTGCATTATAATCCTTTACAAGCTGATTGCGCTTCACACTTTTCATATAAACTAAATGGTGAAGTAAAAGGGAGTGACAAGGAAGCTGAAGCGGATATTGAAACTCTTAACTTGAATTGTCATAGTCTGAAAGAAAGAAGGCGCAAACAGATGCTGGCTTATTCTTTTTTGGCGACGGACCCCAAAGAAATGCTCGATATAGATTCTTTGAAAGCATATCGACAAGAAGTTGAAAAACTTGATGCAAACGGAAATCATAGGGAGTTCTATTTTGTCATTGCAGATTTATTAGACCAACTTCTCCCTGTAGTATAAGAAACATGGAATTAAAACTCGAAAATAACCTCGCACATCAGACGTTGCCTGTTGACGGCGTTGCTGCTATTGTGGAGGCATCTATACAGGAACCGGCTAAGCAGAGCCACCAGAACCCACTATTGAAGCGACAGCTCGATGGTGAGGCATTACGCTTGGTGCGTAAGAATGGTAATATATTGGATAAAGCTACCAAGCAAAGGGTGACTCATTATATGCTTTCGGATAAGATAAAGAGCTTGCCGTATCATCGTCTTCTCGACATCAAGATGGAGACGGGTACCGGCAAGACATACGTCTATACCCGAACCATGTTTGAACTGCATAAGCGTTGCGGATTCAACAAGTTCATCATAGCCGTTCCTACCTTGCCTATCAAGGCTGGTACAGCATCTTTCCTAAAGGAGCAAGAAGTGAAACGCCACTTTGAGATGGTGTGCAATTACAATGCCGAGATAGAGTTGTGCTTGCTTGAACCTCATAAGCAACAGAAGAAGGGCCGTCTGAATATGCCTTCTGCCGTGGGACATTTCTTTTACGGCACTCATCATGCAAAGCATAAGATTTATGTGCTGTTGCTTAATACGCAGCTAATTACTAATGGTAAGTTGCTGACCCGTGAGGACTATGACCAGATGCTGGGTGAATTTCATCGACCTGTTGATGCTATTGCTGACACCAAGCCTGTGCTGATCATCGACGAGCCACATCGTATGGAGCGTGGCAGCAAGTCGTATGCCGCTCTTATTGAGAACTTCCGACCTCAGTTGGTGTTGCGCTATGGTGCTACCTTTCCAGAGCTTACGGTCGGTAAAGGCAAGAACAAACATTCTGTGAAGGACTATCAGGAACTGATTTATGACCTGAACGCCGCAGATTCTTTCAATCAGGGACTCATCAAGGGCGTTGCCAAAGAGCATCTGGAATTGCCAGGAGGAAAGAAGGCTGAAAAAAAAGTTAAGGTGCTTTCTACCGTTAAGGGTGATAGCGCCAACATGAAATTGACAAGTGCTGACAATGCGGGGAAGACTTTCACGCTTCATGTGGGTGAGAGTCTTGGCTCCATTGATAATGATTTGGATGGCGTTGTCGTAGAGGCTATCAGCAAAAATGGTGTCAGCCTGAGCAATGGTCAGGAGAAACAGACAGGAGAAGAGTTCTTTCCAGATCAATACGGTATGTCCTATCAAGAGGGTATGATAGAGCTGGCCTTGATGCGCCATTTTGAGACAGAGCGTGAGAATTTCTGTCGTGAAGGACTGCCTATCAAAACTCTGGCATTGTTTTTCATAGACAGCATTGAGAGTTTCCGTGGTCCTGAAGGCAGGAATGACGGTTGGCTGAGAAAGAAGTTCATCGATCTGTTGGAGGCAAAAGTAAAGAAGGAACTGACACGCCAGAACACTCTTGAATACGAGGCATATCTGAGAGCCACTCTTGAAAATATAGATGCTTCATGTGCTGGCTACTTCTCGCAGGACAATAACGATTCTGATGAGAATGTTGCCAATGAGGTTAAGGTGATTCTTCATGGCAAGAAAGAACTCTTGAGCTTTACTGACAAGGAAGGAAAACCGAATGTATTGCGATTCCTGTTTTCTAAGTGGACATTGAAGGAGGGATGGGATAACCCGAATGTGTTTACTATCTGTAAGTTGCGCTCAAGCGGATCTGAAATCAGCAAATTGCAGGAGGTGGGCCGTGGTCTGCGTCTACCTGTTGATAGTGCAGGAAACCGCATCAGCGATTCTTCCTTCATGCTCAACTACATCGTAGATTTTACGGAGAAGGACTTTGCCAACAAACTGGTTGCTGAAATCAATGGTGAACTTGACGCTGACCAGAAGAGTCCGCTTTCTATCACCGCAGAAGATATCATCAAGGTTGCCGAGAATCGCAATATCGAAGTCAATAAGTTCTTTATTGAACTGATGACTAAAGGTTATGTCGACTTTGATAAGAATGTAGTGCCTGAGAAGTTCGATGATATGTTGATTGAATATCCTGAGTTTAAGGATGTTACAAGTGGCGTCAATACCAATCGTATCATCAACCGTAACAGCAGTCGTAATGATAAGATTCATATCCGTAAGGCAAGATTTGAGGAACTGCGAGAGCTGTGGGCACAGCTGAATAGAAAGTACGTTCTGTACTTTGATAAGGAGATAGACAAGAAGATGGAATCTGAACTGCCATCTATTATCAAGGACAAGCATGTATTCTCTATTCAAACCGTAGAATCATCCCGTAAGGTTCTTGAATTCGAAGGAAACGTGGCTGTTGCCAATGAAGGGTCTCATGCAGAGCTGACATTGCTTGACCGCCATTATGGTTATAATGAGTTTCTGAAGCGAGCATCACGATACACCAATATTCCGGTACATACGCTGCATAAAGCCTTATGTGAAGCTGCAAACGGTGGCTATCAACTCACCAATGAAATGTTTAACGAGAGCTCGTTGACCAGGTTGATTGGTGCTGTGGATGACTGGAAGTGTGACCAACTGGTCGGCTTCGTGCGCTATAAGCAAGCTAATTACACGGTAAAAGAAACCAAGCTCACCAATGCTGATGGCACGGTGAAGAATGAAGTCGTTCAAGCATACATTGGTAATAAGTGTGTACAAGGCGAACCCCCTGTCAAGTATCTTTATGATGCTTATGCTCATGACTCTGGGCTGGAACTACAGAATATCAAGACAGAGATTGACGAAGTCATCGTATATGGTAAGATACCATCACACAGCATCTGTATTCCAACTGTGGCATCAAGCAACTATAGTCCAGATTTTATGTATGTAGTCAAGAAGTCCGATGGCTCCAAGGAACTGAATATCGTAATCGAGACAAAGGCATATGACAAGGAGACACATATATCACATGATGAGGATACTAAGATTTCATGTGCTGAGGAGTTCTTCAAGGCTATGGCTGCAAATGGTTATACCGTACACTTCCGAAAGCAGATCAACAGTACTGGTGTCAAGAGCATCATTGATGGGTTGGTAACAGGATAATATCGTCATCTTACGAAATGCGGATAAATAGCCTCGATTGGTTCCACAGTTCCGCTTAGCGAGCTATGCCTTGCGGTATCGTTATACGAAAAGTTCATTCTGTTTCCTGTCGCTACAAAGGGGCTTCAGATGCGCCGTCAGCATGTTGAGGCGCTCGCCGATGCCTCTTTCCTGTATGGGACAAACCGAAACGCATCGCATGCAACCGATGCAAAGTTCCTGGTTTACGCCTTTGGGATTATCAAAGGAGATGGCACCCGTAGGACATTCGCTTGCGCATGTTCCGCATTCCGTGCAGGCATCGCCGGCAATAGGGTAGGGACCGGAGCAGCCTTGCTTGTATGGACGGTTTCCGGGCAATGAGAGAGGTTCGACGGTTTGTCCGCTCTTCACCTTATTAAATATAACGGCGCCGAACGAAGCCAATTCTTCAGCGTCCTTCCCGTCTGGTCTGCCTGTGCCATACATCCTGCAAATGCTATGTTCGGCAATTGCGGCAACAGCGGCAATCACTTGGAACCCCGTTTCTGTAGCAGCATCCTGCATCTCCACCAAGGCATCTTCATATGCCCTGTTGCCGTATACTGCCACAACCACGCATTTGGCTCCGTTCGCCTTGATGTGGCTTAGTCTTTCCACAGCCAAGGCTGGCACGCGCCCGGCATATACAGGCATGGAGACAACAACCAGGTCGTCAGCCTTGATGTCTGGGTATTTCATATTTTCCTGCTTTGTGCAAAGTTCTGTGGTATAGCACTCCGCATCGAAGCCCTTGCACAGCAATTCGCCCACACGGCGAGTTCCGCCCGTAGGGCTGAAAGATATTTGGTGTATGTTCATATTTAATCTATCTGATAAAATGTTTTTCTGCCTTGCCGGATATTATGTTGGCTTCAGCTAATCATCTGTTTTCTGCAAAAATACACCAATTATTTTGAAATAACTAACTTTTGGCGATATTTAGCATCTAATTATTCGAACTTGCGGTCACCACCCATGCTAACTATTTGTTGTTTTGTCGTAATCTGAGCAAGCATACCGCAAGACCAAGCGATTATGCTTGCAAAACTTTACGTTGAAAAGTCATGATGTTTCTTTCAATAGAGCATTCTAATAATGATTATTTCGGCATTTTTCTGCAAAAATTTAAGCCACTCACCATACGATGAAGTTTTGCAGCATCGGTGGGCATAAACTCAAACGAGTCGAAGTCGCCGTAGCAGGAGCAGTAACCTAACAGATATTTTGCGGCGCGATAGAGTCTGTAGAACACGTTGCCGGACTTTAACGACACACTTACCGACATCTCGTATTTGGTCTGCACACTTCCGTCCGTGAGCGTATTTTGATAGGCTTCAAAAGCCACGTCATACACATTCTCGTTGCTGCAGAATGTGAAATGAAAAGGAGCGGCAAACTTATCTGTATCCGAGTCGCCTCTGTCCAAAAAGTTGGCAAACCATTCCATTCTGTCGGCATCTTCGGGACGTAACAACAACGAGTCGAAATCGCCGTCTTTGCGCTTTTTGCCAAAGAGATATTTTGTAGCGTTTTTCAGTTTTTCCCAAAACTCAAGGTGAACAATATGGAAACATCCATAAACAACGTGTTCTTCGTTTTCCATGGGTTCGAGGGTTTCTAAAACCATCTGATGACTAACATCATGACATCTGCAAACAAAAAAATCAGTCTTTTCCATAAATCTTAATTTAGATTAATAATAATTTTTGGCAAAAGGGCTTAGTGGTATTTTTTATTATGCAAACACCATGCCAAGAACGGCATCGTTATCTTGTGTCATAATTATTTTATCTTCAAAGTTCGTAGATATTATTTCTGTTTATGCGACGATTTGCTCCATGTTTTGATTTCTGCCAACAACTCCTCCTTATGTTTGGCAGATAGTCACTTTATTCTGTAGGTTTCACCACAGCTCTCCACTCCATAAACTGCTTGGTTGTTTCTCCATCGTGATGGTCGAGGAAGAGACTGTGTGCGGTGTCGAGATTGGCTATCGCCTGCATGTCCTCAGCATCAAGTTCGAAGTCGAAGAGATTAAGATTCTCCTGCATTCGCTCCTTGTGAACGGTCTTCGGGATGATGATTACGTCGCTCTGCAGCAGCCAGCGCAAG
>URLQ01000156.1 GCA_900548745.1 uncultured Prevotella sp. | reverse complement strand
TTTGTTGCTCAGGAACTTATAAATAAAGTTAAATTATAGTGTTGCGGAATTAAGGATTATGACGAGCTTGAATGGAATAAAGACAGTATCATTCGATGCGTTGGAACGATTGAAAGCACCGTTGGCAAGACTATAAATAATAATAACTAAATTGACTGAAAAATGAATATGCTATCAAACATTATGGGATGTATTCAGTATTCTGATACATTCTTAGACGAACTTAGACGGAGTTGCAATGACAACCCAGTATCCGGTAGTATGCTCAAGACGAACGTCCTCAGACGGACCAAGGGAGGTATGATTAGCTGTGGAGATTATTCAATCGCTCTATTGACGTTTGTCGTCTTGCTCCTTTTATGTAGTTGCTCAAAATCAGAGCAAGACGAACCGTTGGCTTTATCAAGTGGCTTGAATGTCTTATGGATAGGAACCTCCATCCCGGAAGGTTGCTCCTATCCCGATTATTCGTGCCGAAGCATTGGTGCACATTGTATAAACAAGTCGATAGGTGCTTCGTTCCTGTGTGTATATGATATAGGTGAAAAAGGAATCGAGTATGCTGGACTGTCATTGACTGAAACTATCAGGGAGAAAGAGAAGAAATACGGCAAGTTTGTGAAAGAAAATCTGCTGTCGACAGGCAGGATGAAGCGTTTTATCGATAGCTCTTACGAAACTGCTGTTTTGCCATACGTCCAATGGGCTGACGTTATAGTGATAGACCATGGATATAATGATGACATCAGCTTGTATAAGTTGTACGGTACGAAGAATTCGGTTGATGACACAGATGAACAATGGCTGTCTATGGACAGAAGCAATTATATTGGCGCTTTCAACTATCTGGTGGCAGAGATAAGAAAGGTCAACCCCGACGTGCAGATTGTTGTTGGCGGTTATTTTCAGAACACATGCACTTTAGGTCATGCCGTACGTGGCAAGTATGTTCAGCATGTGACAGAGGATTTATGTAGGCATTATAAACTGCCAATCCTTGATGTGTGGAAGTATGTAGATATTCCAGACGGATATAAGCCGCATTCCGAAAACTATCTCGACTCCATAAATGGAATCTACAAAACCGACTATACCAAATGGTTGCCTAATGAACGTGGCGAGATACCATACTTCCAAGTCTTCTGTCCCGACAAGGTGCATCCTTTCTCCGATCCGACAGGCACGTCGGACAAGATACTTAATGCAGTCGTTTCCGAGTTGTTCAGGAAGAGGCTGGCGGAAGCAGGAGTAAAGCCGTCGCATAATGGCGAGGATTTCTGAGTGGGTATATACCAAATCCTGAAGACACCCATTCTATATCAATTGTCAGATGAACGACACCCCTAAAAACAGAAAGAGGCAGTTCAATGAAGAACTGCCTCCTATAATCTAAAACTTAATAATATATGAGATATTAATCTCCCTTCATGTCCACAGATTATTCTGCAAGGCTGATAGCCTCAGAAGGACAAACAGAAGCACAAGTACCGCACTCTGTGCAAGCATCTGCATCGATAGAATACTTTTCGCCTTCTGAAATTGCACCTGAAGGACACTCGTCAATACATGTACCGCATGCGATACAATCGTCACCAATTACGTAAGCCATAATGTTTAAATATTTAATCGTTAATAATGTTTTCCGTACTCATTTTTGTACTTTGCAAAGGTAGTGTTTTTATTTTAAATACCTAATAATTGGTACTCTAATTTTCATATTTTAACTATTCCCGTGTTTCTTCCCCTTTTGCGTATCGTGCTTGCCCATATTATTAGGTATAAGGAGCTGTATTTTGGTCATAATAATTTGGTATTGTCGCAGGTAATATTTCCTGCCGATACAATATCGGGGCGGAAATGCCGTTATTACAATAAACGATTTCCGAAAATATGATAAAACGACTTATACATATTATATATATAGTGATGCTTGCTGTGGCAGTGCATGCTCAGGACACCCGTGTGCAGAACCGTCCTTATACAGACCTCCGTCCGTTCCACTTCGGTGTGATGGTGGGAACCCATCTGCAGGATCTTGAGTTCGTGGGAATGGGACCACAGACTATTACCACCGACAATGGCGTGGTGACGAAGGTTATCACTACCGACCAAGACCAGTGGGACCCAGGCTTCACCGTGGGAGTGATAGGAGAGACGCGCCTCAGCACGCATTTCGCTTTCCGTGTAGCTCCGGCAATGTATTTCGGTACGAGAAACATAAAGTTCATGAACCTTACCGACCGCACTGGAGCCGGAGAGCCAGTGACGCAGACCCAGGAGCTGAAGACTATTTATGTCTCCTCGGCATTGGATCTGATATTCAGCGCACCGCGTTTCAACAACCATCGCCCTTATCTCATGGCAGGTCTTAACCCGATGATAAACCTTTCGGGAAACAACACCGACTATATAAAGCTCAAGCGCTATGACTTCTTCCTTGAGGTCGGCTTGGGCTGCGACTTCTATCTGCCTTTCTTCAAGCTCCGTCCGGAACTGAAGTTCTGCTATGGTCTGACGAATAATGTAGACACGAAGCATGCTGACAGGTTCAAGGACCCGAGTATGGCAGACCGTTACATGTATGCCAATTCCGTAAAGGAAGGGCGTAGCAAGATTATTGCGCTGACATTCTATTTCGAGTAGCGGAGAATCAGCGTGATAATGTCGCGTTATAGAAAAAAACGGGGCATAAGTGGAAAAAAGTCGTTCGCTAATTTGTACTTAATATTAAAATCATTACATTTGCAATGGTAATGAGGACTGTATTGTTTATGGCATTATTATAAAGCAGTATAAATGCATTTTAACGACTTTAAATCCGATAGATATTGGACCGTGGTAGTTCTTTTTGCTTTGATGCTCGTGGTTGGCGGGTGTGGTGGTCAAAGTAAGGACAAGAATGTTTCTCCGACAGATTTCATTGGAGAAACACGAAGCAGCGGAAATATGTTCGAAACCCTTCCTGACACGATGTTTGAGTCGGCAGGAAGAATACGTTACGACGTGGAGATTCTTGATTCAGCCGACCAGACCCTCTCCTCCGCACAGAGCCTTTATGATGGGGCGGATGTGCTGACGTTCAGGAAGACCCTCTTTCGCGATGCCGATTTCGGAGGTCGTGTTAAGGGCACTCCAGCCACCGTTGACACGGCATGGGTGTTCTATACCTATTATAATAAGGAGCAGACAAAGTTCGGAGTGTGGGGAGGAGGTACGGGATGGACCGGCCAGCCGCTCTATATCAGCAAGTCGAACGAGGTGGTGTTCGGCTCGCTCTGCGGAAAGGTGTATTTCGTTGACTATGCTACGGGCAGGGAATCAAGACTGGCGGTAGATGTAGTGAATACCATAAAGGGCACGGTGTCTCTCGACCCACAGCTGCACAACCTGTATGTAGGGCAGGGCGTGCCCAACCATCAGCCGTTCGGCAGCCTTGTGATAGACCTGAAGAAACATCGCCAGACATACTTCTTCGGCAGAGACCCGAAGGCAAGACGCGGATGGAACGCTTTCGATTCCTCGCCGGTAGTAGTGGGCGGATTCCTCTTCTGGCCCGGAGAGAACGGCAGCCTGTATAAGTTCCGTCGCCGTCAGGGAGAGCTTGTCCTTGCAGCAGCGCTCCGCTACAGCGTGAACGGTTCTGCTCCGGGAATAGAAAACAGTCTCTGCGTCTATGCCAACTATGGCTTCTTCGGCGACAACCACGGCAATGTGATATGTGTAAACCTGAACACGATGAAGCCCGTATGGATGTATGACAACCATGATGATATAGACGGCAGCATAGTATGCAAGGTGGAAAACGGCAAGCCATATCTGTATTGTGGATGCGAGGTTGACAAGCAGGGCAATGAGAGCATCTGCCATATCGTAAAGCTTGATGCGCTGAACGGCAGTCCGGTATGGACGCTGCAGATACCCTGCCACAGGATGAGTGTTGGCGAGAAGACTCTCGACGGAGGAATGTACAGTACGCCATTGCCAGGACGGGGCGACTGTGAAGGACTGCTGTTCGCTACCCTTTGCCGCAACGGAGGAGACGGAAAGGGAAAACACTCCGGCCAGCTTGTGGCAATAAGTACCAAAGACGGAAAGATTGTATATACGACCCAGCTCAACCAGTTCGCCTGGTCTTCACCGGTGGGATTCCTCAACGAGAAGAATGAGATGTTTATCTTTACTGGCGATTCCGGCGGCACCGTATATCTGATACGGGCGAAGACAGGAGAAATCCTCTTCAAGAAGCACTATGCCTCAAACTTCGAGTCGTCGCCGCTCGTCGTAGGCAACACAGCCGTTGTGGGTTCTCGCCAGAACGGTATATATAAGTTCGTTATAAAATAAACACTAATATATTATTATGACACCAATATTCATTACAGGCCCATGCGTCATAGAGTCGGCAGAACTGCTCGACACGGTGGCGGCAGAAGTGGCAAGGTTAAAGAACAAGACAGGATTAACATTCTATTTCAAGGCATCGTTCGACAAGGCAAACCGCACGTCGATACATTCCTTTCGCGGTCCCGGACTGGAGAAAGGTCTACAGATGCTTGCCGACGTGAAGGCGAAATACGGTTTGCCGCTGCTTACCGACATACATGAAAGCTGGCAGGCACGGGCGGCAGGCGAGGTCGTTGACGTGTTGCAGATTCCAGCCTTCCTGTGTCGGCAGACCGACTTGCTCGTGGAAGCGGCACGTACTGGCAAGACGGTGAATATAAAGAAGGCGCAGTTCCTCTCCGGCGATGACATGCGCTATCCGGTGGAGAAATGCCGTGAGGCAGGAGCCAGGGAGGTGTGGCTGACCGAGCGCGGCAGCAGTTTCGGCTACAATAATCTGGTGGTAGACTTCCGCAACCTGCCCATAATGTCGCAGTATGCCGACAGAGTGATAATGGACTGCACCCACAGCGTGCAGCGTCCCGGTGGGGCAGGAGGCAAGACCGGCGGCGACCGTCAGTTCGTGCCTATGATGGCATTGGCGGCAAAGGCATTCGGAGCGCAGGGATATTTCTTTGAAACGCATCCCGATCCCGACCATGCCCTTAGCGACGGTCCCAACATGCTGTTCCTTAGCGACCTCGAAAAGGTGGTGGACTCTCTGATATAAGAATGTGTGACTCTAAAAGAACGAAGAATATTATGAAATATATAGAAACCGCAATAAAGTGTATAAAGGATGAGTCGCAGGCTCTCCTTGAACTCATTCCTAATCTCGATGCCGACTTCGACAAGGCGGTGGAGATAATCCTTTCTTGCAAGGGAAAGCTCATTGTTACCGGTGTCGGCAAAAGCGGACATATAGGAGCCAAGATAGCTGCCACGCTCTCTTCTACCGGCACGCCGAGCTTCTTCATCAACCCCCTCGATGCCTTCCATGGCGACCTGGGCGTTATACAGAAAGAGGATGTGGTGCTTGCTCTCTCCAATTCTGGACAGACGGACGAGCTGCTGAGGTTCCTGCCTTACCTGATAGAGCATAAGATTCCGGTAATCGGCATGAGTGGAAATCCGGAGTCGCTGCTTGCCAAGTTCGCTTCGGCACATCTCAATTCCGGTGTCAGCCGCGAGGCTTGCCCTCTCGGACTTGCTCCTACGTCGTCCACCACGGCAGCACTCGCCCTTGGCGATGCCCTTGCCTGTGCGCTGATGGTGGCACGCAACTTCAAGGCTACCGACTTCGCCCAGTATCATCCTGGAGGAACGCTCGGCAAGCGACTGCTTACCAGAGCAAAGGACGTGATGCGTTCGGACGATCTGCCGGTCATCTCGCCTACCGTGAAGCTGGGCGAGGCGGTGATACATGTCAGCAACGGCAGACTCGGACTCTGTGTGGCTATGGTAGATGATAAGGTAGTGGGCATCATCACCGACGGTGACATACGTCGTGCCATGGAGAGTTCGCAGGATAAGTTCTTCCAGCTTTCCGTGGGAGACATCATGACGCGCACTCCGAAGATGGTGTCGCCGGAAACAAAGATTACGGAGATAGAGCATATCCTTCATGCTAACAAGATCCACTGTGTGCTTGTAGTGGATGAGGAGAAGCATCTGATAGGAGTAGTAGACTCGTTCCGCACCATGATTTAATGGTCTAACCATATATTCGATAATGTGCCTATACCTTCAATGTCAGAAGGTATAGGTTTTTTGTTTGACTAGCATGTGTATTGTCTAATGGGTGCAAGTCCCTAACGAGCCCT
>URLQ01000155.1 GCA_900548745.1 uncultured Prevotella sp. | reverse complement strand
AGCAGGAATGTTTATCTCAACCACTTCCTCGCCTTTTACAACGCCAGTGCCGCCACAAGCCTTACACTTGTTCTTTATTACCATGCCTTCGCCTTCGCAGGTAGGGCATACGGTCTGGGTCTGCATCATGCCGAAGAGACTCTGTGTGGTACGTGTTACCACTCCGCTTCCATGACAGGTTGGGCAGGTTTCCTTACCGCTGCCGGCTTCTGCGCCGCTTCCATGGCAGTGTGAGCAGGTGACGTCTTTCTTTACCTTGAATTTCTTTGTTACTCCGCTAGCGATCTCTTCCAGCGACAGTCTAACTTTCAGACGCAGGTCTGCACCGCGATGTTGTGCCGGTCTGCCGCCACGTTGTCCTCCGAAACCGCCTCCGAAGCCACCTCCATGTCCTCCGAATACATCGCCGAACATAGAGAAGATGTCGTCCATGCTGAAGCCTCCGCCAAAGCCCCCACCGAAGCCTCCGGCACCGCCGCCCATCGGACCATCAAATCCGAACTGGTCGTATTGCTGTCTCTTCTGTGGGTCGTGTAGCACGTCGTATGCTTCAGCAGCCTCTTTGAATTTCTCCTCCGCAACCTTGTCTCCAGGGTTACGGTCAGGATGATATTTTATGGCAATCTTTCTGTATGCCTTCTTTATCTCGTCTTCCGAGGCACCTTTGCTGACGCCGAGCACCTCATAATAGTCTCTTTTCTGTTGTGCCATAATTCTATTGTCCTACAGCCACTTTGGCATGTCTAATAACTTTGTCGTTCAGAGTATATCCAGTCTGTACGCAATCGAGCACCTTGCCCTTCTTGTCGTCGCCCATTCCCGGCACCATAGCCACTGCTTCGTGGTAGTCGGTGTTGAAATCGGCATCCTTTGTCTCAATCTTGCTTACGCCGAGTGTTGACAAGCATTTCTCGAATTTCTGGAAAATGAGTTTCATTCCTTCTCTGAGAGCCTCCACGTCGTCAGACTTCTCTGCATTGGCGAGAGCTCTCTCCATGTCGTCCATTACTGGAAGAATGGCAGCCACCGTCTTTTCAGCACCGTTGAGCAGCAGGTCGGCTTTTTCCTTCATGGTTCTCTTTCGGTAGTTGTCAAACTCTGCCACACTGCGCAGATACTTGTCTTTTAGTTCGGCAATCTGTTCGTTGGCAGCTTCAAGCGGATCTTTCTCTTCCTGCTTTTCTGCATTTTCTGCGTTGTCTGTTTCGGCTGTAGCCGCTGTATTCTGTTCCATTTCGGAGTCTTTCAACTCCTCCTGTTCTTTCTTTGTATCTTTCTCCTTGCTCATAGAAATATGTTTTTATATGCTATTAGCAAAAACCTTGCCAATTATAAAATGTGACAGATTATTCATACATCTTTGCTCTCTGTGCCTTGAGCTGCTCGTCGTAGATGTAGTCGTCATACTGCATCAGCTTGTCGATAGTGCCCTTTGGAGTAAGCTCGATAATGCGGTCTGCCACGGTCTGTATGAACTCGTGGTCGTGGCTACTGAAGAGGATATTTCCCTTGAAGCCTACGAGGTTGTTGTTGAAAGCCTGGATACTTTCAAGGTCGAGGTGGTTGGTTGGGGTATCGAGAATCAGACAGTTTGCGTTCTTGAGCTGCATACGTGCAATCATACAGCGCATCTTCTCTCCTCCGCTCAATACGTTCACTTTCTTCAGTACCTCTTCTCCGCTGAACAACATTCTTCCGAGGAAGCCCTTCATCACCACTTCGTTGCCTGGGCCGAACTGACTCAGCCAGTCTACGAGGTTCATGTCGCTCTGGAAGAACTCGGTGTTGTCGAGTGGCAGGTAGGCTGTAGTGATGGTTACGCCCCATTTGTATGTTCCTGCCTGAGCCTCACGGTTGCCGTTGATAATCTCAAACAGTGCAGTCATTGCCTTAGGGTTATGGCTGAGGAACACCACTTTCTGTCCTTTCTCTATATTGAAGTTTACGTTGTCGAAGAGTACTGTGCCGTCGGTGTCAACAGCCTTCAGTCCTTCAACCTCCAGAATCTGGTTTCCCGGTTCACGGTCCATCTGGAAGATGATACCCGGATATTTACGTGAAGAAGGTCTGATTTCCTCCACGTTGAGTTTTTCGAGCATCTTCTTTCGGCTTGTGGTCTGCTTGCTCTTTGCCACGTTTGCAGAGAATCGGCGGATGAATTCCTCCAGCTCCTTACGCTTTTCCTCTGCCTTCTGACGCTGGTTCTGTGCCTGTCGCAGGGCAAGCTGTGAACTTTCGTACCAGAACGAGTAGTTTCCTGAGAATACAGTAACCTTTCCGAAGTCGATGTCAACGGTCTGTGTGCTGACTGCATCAAGGAAGTGACGGTCGTGGCTCACCACGAGAACGGTCTGCTCTACATTGCTCAGATACTCCTCAAGCCACTGTACGGTGTCGAGATCCAGGTCGTTGGTAGGCTCATCGAGCAACAGGTTGTCGGGATGTCCGAACAGAGCCTTTGCCAGCATCACGCGCACTTTCTCTGTATTTGAAAGCTCGCTCATCATCTTTTGGTGCATATCCTCCTTGATGCCGAGGTTAGAGAGCATCTGTGCAGCGTCGCTTTCTGCGTTCCATCCGTCCATCTCGGCGAATTTAAGTTCCAGGTCAGCAGCACGGTTTCCGTCTTCCTCTGTCATTTCAGGCTTAGCATACAGTGCCTCGCGCTCCTTCATGTTCTGCCACAGAGGCTCATGCCCCATGAGCACGGTGTCCATCACGCTGTAGGCGTCATATTTGAAGTGGTCCTGGTCGAGGACAGAAAGGCGCTCGCCCGGTCCGAGCTCCACAGTACCTTTATTTGGCTCCAGCTCTCCGCTGATGGCTTTGAGCAATGTGGATTTACCTGCACCGTTTGCACCGATGACACCATAGATGTTTCCGTTAGTGAACTTGATATTAACGTCTTTGTAGAGAACTCTCTTTCCGAATTGAATAGCGAGATTGGTTACTGTAATCATTTGTTCTTATACCTTATTATATTATATACGTATACTTGTGATAATAATAATCTTCTTAGCCTGTTGGCGCATGAAAAAAAGCGCAATAAGGCAAAATCGGCTGCAAAGTTACTCTAAATTATTGATATAGAGAAATAAAAGCAGATGTTTTGCTTGTTTTTACAAGTTTGTTTTCATCATAATCCATACTTACCTTAAACCGATTTGCAGTCAGTTTCAGTAACGTTGATGTCGCTTTGGCAAGCTTTTGCTATATTTCACTAAGCTCTGAAAGTTTCGTTTTGAAGTCAGATATCTTGCTTATGATGTCAAATTCCTTTGTAATGTGTTGTGGAGGAGATGTAAGCGAAAGTTTCGTGAGTCTTGATTTTATGGCTTGTCTTGCATACGTGAATCTCCATTTCTGACTGTTTATTTGTGCGATGAACCAAAATGGTTCACCTACGGTCATGTTGAACTTTGGCAAAAGCACCCTCACGGAGCTTCCGCCGTTACCCCTTGCCATATAGTTCCAGGGTTGTAGATATGCAGTTCCGAATGCAGACACCGTGATGCAACCGTCACAAATCTCAAGGTCGCTTTTGCTAATCAGCCCTACTATTCCGTTCGTTCCGTCACCACTTGATACGTAGGGCGTTATTCCCTCAGAATATTTGCTGATCCCTTTTGACTTGCCAGTCTTCACGTCGAAGAAGTATTCCAACTTTTCCGTCATACCAAGAGGCAACATCTTCTTGCCTGCGAAATTCGCAAAGTCAGGATTAATACTGTCTGTTATATCTGGATAACCCGTTATCGTTTGGAACAATGACATTAAAGTACCCTTGTTTAGGTAGTGCACGTCGTCATTAGTAAGCACCTCTTGCGGGATATACTGTTGTGGACTGTATTCAGCTCCGTTTCGCAGCAGTTCTGCTTTTACTACGGTGATGTTCCTCTTTGGCTTTATCTTTTTCCCGAGTCTGAATCTTTTTAGTTCGCAAAGCATTTCTGGTATTTGATTCCCTTCACATTCAATTCTCTTTCCCTTTTGCTTCATGTATCCGTCATTGTCAATCCTTCCCATGAAAATCTCTGAGTCCTCTGGCTGCGGAACATGAGCTTTTGCAATCATAATTGTCGTGATTGCCGATGCGTTGGGATAGAACAATTCGTCGGGCAGACTTATCATTCCGATTAAAGTGTGCTTTTTCATGAAATTTGCCCTCCATTCCTGATTCTCCTCATCCGCAAACACGCCAGCGTATACGACGCCTATGAATATTCCGTCTTGTATCAGAGCATCCATCGAAGCGTCGATAAAGTCACGTTCGGGTTCGCCGTCCTGATGGAAAGGTGGATTGAGAAAAGCCCTGTTGAATTTCATTCTGATGCTCTCCTTTGATTCCGGTTCAAGCGACGAAACGTTTTCGATGTTGCTTTTGCCGTCACCCCTAAAAAACATGTTGAGGCATGACAGAGCCCACACCGTTGGATTGGTGTCAAATCCATATATAGACTGTCTGGCAAGAGCCAAAGCCTCAGAGCTGTGGCATTTTTTTTTCATGTTGTCGAATGCGGCAACAAGGAATCCGCCCGTTCCACATGCAATATCTATTGCTTTGTGTCCTATTTCCAGGTCAGCGATTTTTGCACACATTCTTGTTATATGTCGTGGTGTGAACACGATTCCCATAGCGTTGTTGTCGGCTCCATATCTCAGAAAAGCTTCGTAGAACATTCCCAAGAAATCGGCGTCCGACTGAAGAACCGCTTTGACGTTTAACCGTTTCAGAATGGATATAATTCTGAAAATGTACGGTGATAGTCTCCCGTAGTCGTTTATGCCAAGTGTAAGAGATTCTATGAGTTTCTCTTTCTTGTGCTGGTCGAAATGCGAGCTGCTGTTAATAGTATCAGCCATCATCTTGTTGATGTCAGCAAGGATATTTGTGCTTCCCAAATTGATGTCGCCCTGATATATGGCTGTGGTGATGGCTCCCACAACTTTTGGACGGAGCGTGGTTTCAATTTTTGCAGAACGCAAAATGTTCGACACCTCTATTGCTGCGTCGACAAACTCAGCAGTAGATGGGATGGTGAGTTCTGTTGTGGCGTTGTCCGAAGTCAGAGCGTTCCTGCATTCATCCTTCGACAGAATGGCTGTTATAGGGTAGCCCTTTGTGAGAAGCTCTTTCCATGAACCTTGATGTAAATATCTCACCTCTACGATGTATCCGCTGCTTTCTTCACCGGCTATACCTATTGCAATCTTAACATTGTATTTTCCGTGCTCGTTTATGGCGTTGCAATATCTTATAGCTTGTTCTATGGCAGAATTGTTCTTCTTAATTTCGTTTTTGGTCTCAATGACAATGACAGGACTACCGTTCAGACATAATAGAAAGTCGGGTCGTGACATTCCCAAACCTGTGTCGGGCAAATAGCTGCTAATTTCCTGTTCCTCCAGAAAATCGCCACCTTTTGAGGGGTGGTTTATGTTCCATCCCTTTTCCGAAGCTATTTTTCTCGTGAAATATCTTGCTCTGCTTTCTGCTAATTTGATTTTCTTTGCCATTTTGAGTATGTTTTATTCAAGAATCCATTTCTGCTTAAAACGTGTTGTTGCGGATATGTCAGTGCAAATCTACTCATTTTTATTGTTATACGCAAATTTGTTTTTCTGTAAGTGACTTTTCCGTAGAAATTCGGTAACTTTAGTTTTTTTGACTGGTTTTATTTCAAATGGAAATTCGGTAAGTTTAGTTTTTTAGAATTGATGTTGGGCGTTATCGTGCGTTATTTTAAGACATAGGTAGTTGAAAGATGAATCCAGAAACAAATAATGTACTGTTTTCAGAATGTTTATGTGTGTATAATTTACACTACGCATGGTTTCTTTACTGTTTGTTTGATAAGTGACAAATTTTTCCGGTTTTTATTTGCTTTTTGTAAATATAATGCTTATCTTTGCAAAATCCTTATTGACAATATGTAATAGAAAGCAACAAACCCCAATTTAATAATAAAAAACACTTATACTATGATTAAATTAAGAAAAATCACAATATGCCTGTCTATACTGGCATTGAGTCTGATTACAACAACAGCTTCCGCTGACGGAACGAAGAAGGACAGACTGATATACAGTCTCGATACAGGAATTGGCATTACCGGTGACAGAGGAAATGTTGGAACACCTCTGCAACAAGATTATGATGTGGCTATTCGTATCAATCCTTAATTCCGCAACACTATAATTTAACTTTATTTATAAGTTCCTGAGCAA
>URLQ01000154.1 GCA_900548745.1 uncultured Prevotella sp. | reverse complement strand
TTCTTACCTCTCTCCCGTCTCCCCTGAAGGGGGAGAGGCAGTTTGACTTCTTGATTGAGAGAGTTTGATAGGCTTATGATATGTTGGATAAAGTCTACTGGCTAAGAAAAAGTTGTATACGTGATATTGTAGCTATAGTTTCAAACAATCTCCTTTTTACATCACTCCAAATATTTGATGAGCCTTAATTATGAGAATCAAATCAAGTGTATGGAATGATACTTATGTCATTTCTTTGATGAGACTTCTATTCTAATTGTTTTTTTTTGCGGAGATACATAATTTTATATCGTACTTATTTTGTTTGCGAGTGTTGTCTTGTCTATTGTAATGTGTTTATATTCAATGTGTTATAAAGTGCATACTTTTTGCATACTTCTAAATTTGTATTTATTTTGCATATAATGTATCTTTGCGAAAATTTAATAAATTTAAAAAACATGAATAAGAAAAAACTTTTAATCGCAACAGTATTCTGTTTAGGTGTATGTAATTATTGTTTTGCTGGCCCTTATGAGGTAACATTAAATGATATTCATACGGATAAGGGACATATTGGTAATTCTTGTATTCCAATCGTATCATCCGACGGCGATGATGTAACCATCAAGTCCGACAGTATCATAACCGATATGACCGTCGTCATCCGCGATCAGTATGGTAATGTAATGCACCAGTCCACCCAGACCGTCGGTCCGGCAGAGACAACGCTCTACGTTCCTAATACAGACGTCGACAGCGAAAAGACAACCATCGACCTGTATTATGACAGGAGACACCTGAGCGGAACGTTTGATGAATAGACTTTAAAAATTAACGGTTTCATCGGGATTTTCCCGATGGAACCACATTATTAATCTTAAAATAATAACTATGGAAAAGAAAATTTTCCTTTTTGCAAGTATCTTAGGTATACTTGCATTATCCTCCTGTTCGCAGGAGAGTGAAGAGAGCCAGGAACAACATCGTAAGGAACTCCGCTCGTCTTCGAGCATAAAGGAGCTGACCGAACAATTAAAGGCGTACAACTCCCAGTTCAGTGCATCAACCATTGTGGAGCCGCAGGAAGCCGTTTCGAGGATTCCCAAGATAACCTACAGCAAGGGAGATATGGTAAAAATAGCCATCTCCGATGTTAAGGGTGGACTTCGTGGTGTCGGAGGTGGAGCAGCCGGTGTCATTGTGGGTGCAGCCACATCCTCATTGATAAAGTTCGGCAAGATAACCGTGAAGAAACTCATCTGGGGATATATAAAAGACAACTACCTAAAGCCGTACATCCACAACAGCAATTCCACCTGCCAGTATGCCGACAGCATCGGCTATTACCACAACGAACTGGAATATGCCATGTACAGCTCCGACCGCAGCAGTTACAGCAGACCTTCTTTAGAACTTGTTTCCGATGCCAATGCAAGGATGCTCACCATGTCGTCAGGCTTCAACCGTGACGGAGGTCTTACCGCAGCACAGATGCTTTCCATCTCCAATGAGCTTGACGTAATAAGAAACACAGACGAAACACTTTCCTTTGCAGAATACTGCAGCAAACTAAAGGAGCAGAATCCAGAAGATGCAGAATACATAGATTATTGTGCCGAATACATCTACACGGCAGTCTATGCCAACCTTTCCAATCTTGACGAATACACAGACAATGTGATGTACCAGATACAACATTCCAACATAGACATTACCGACAAGCAGACACTTTACAGCGGCGTGCAGATAGCCTATGCCAGTATTTTGTATTCACAGAACATGATATTCAACAATATTAACAATTGAAAAAACTTAAAAACATGAAACACCTTAAACTAATTATAATTTTGTTGTTATGCTCCGTGCAGTTCATCTCTGCGCAAATGACGAACACCAACATCAGCAGCAGCCAGCGTCTTGCCTATGCAGCGGCCAAAAAGCTGGTTGGAACAAATGATACATATAAATATTACGTAAGTAAAACAACGGTAAAGAAAAAAGGTGTATCCCATTGGCTCGTCTTTGTCGACAAGATGCCGAGAGCCGGTTGGGAGCATCCCTGTTCCTATGTTTATGTAAAGCCTGGCGAAAAAAACTTGGGAAACTGTATTGTCATTGATTCCGTATGCCCTCCGTCTGATATACAACTCACTCCTGTCTTGAAAAACAACGGCGCAGCGGACGACATAGTTGAAATAAGCGTTGAGAAAGGAGCTGAAAACAAATATGCTTCCCATACATATGCGGTGATTCTCAGCGGCGGCAAGGACATAAACAGCAACAGCAGCCGCTACTGGAACGACTGTTCGTTCATCTACCAGACCCTGACTAAGAAATATAATGTTCCGAAATCAAACGTTAAAGTCTTAATGTCAGACGGTACGGACCCGTCAGACGACATGTGTGATGAGCTTGGCAGCACTACTTTCTCCTCTCCGCTTGATCTTGACGGTGACGGTTCTGCCGATATCGAATATTCAGCAACAAAATCCAGTCTGAAGAAAGTCTTTTCAGACCTGTCTTCCTTGCTTGGCGACGAAGACCACCTGTTTGTGTATGTGATAGACCACGGTGGCTATGACAAGCAGAAGAAGACCTCGTTTATAAGTCTTTGGAACGGAGAACAGCTTTATCCGGATGAACTAAACAGTTATCTTGCGAACTGCGGTGCCGGTTACATCAGTTTTCTCATGGGCCAATGTAATGCCGGTGGCTTCGTCAAGCCTCTTCAGGCGAAAAACCGTATAATAATGACAGCCTGCGGCGAGAAGGAACAGTCTTTCGGTTGCGAGGAACTGCCTTTCGACGAATATGTATACCGTTGGACATGCGGTATCAATGGCCGCGATGCTTATGGAAATCTTCTCCACGACTTCTTTTATACCGCAAACGGTATCCCTTATTACAAAACCCTCAAGGCAGCCCATGCCTATGCCTGCAATACGGACATATATGTTTCCGAAAACGCAATAGTAAGTGAAACCCCAGAGATGTCGATTTTTGAAAACTCCACAGCAGATGACCTGACATTCGACTATGTTCCCGATGTCTGTGAACTTTACATAACAAGCGGTGAGGAGCCGACCACTCCGAGGGAGGTCTTCACTCTTCCTGATGAATACTCGGAAATTGACTTCGGCAAACCGCTGGGCAAACAAATCAGCCCGATGCAAAGACAAGTCTATTGGAACAGTGCCGACATCTGGCTGCGCCATCAAGACGACGGACTTTCAAATCATACGCATCAGAGCGGTTGTCTTGGTGAAGAAGAAAAGAGCGTGTATGCCTACGCCAAGATTAGAAACCGTGGTGTCAAGACATATGATTCCAGTTCCAAGGTGTTGAAACTATGGTGGGCACGTTCAGCTATGAAAATAGACATGGATACATGGAAGGGTATGAAAACCTATCCGGGCAAAGGTGTATACGGAAGCAATATGGGATGGACTCCTATTCTGGAAACTCTTGAACCGGGAGATTCTGTTGTAGTCAGTTTGGACTATACCTTCAACAATGGTTATCTGACATATGCACGTCAGAAAGATTTCAATATTTGTTTGCTCGCATTCGTAGTAGACGAAAGTGAACTGGAAGACAGTGAAGGGGCTGTGGTTGATGACAAGACCTTAGGGGCAAAAGTATGGTCAACAAAACGAATGGCTCAGAAAAATCTGACTTCAGCTTTTGAGCAGACAATACAACCGGCTGTAGTAATACCGAATTTTAATGGCATGGAAAATTGTGAACTACGTACCACGACTTCTTCCGCCGATTCCGCTGTGTTCAAAAATATGAATATATATCTGAACGTGTCGAACGGTTCTGTGGCTTCCTGGACATCACAGAAAAGAGGTGAGTTGTCACCAAAAGTACAAAATCCGACCTTGACTTCAAACAGGGTAATGCTTACGGACAACTGCCGTATCGGTAATATACAGTTGACAGGCAAAAAGGTTTGTTCCATGACTGTGTCTGCTGAGGAAATTGCGTCCGAGGATATTCTTGAAGACAGAGACTATACAGTAAATGTTGAACTTTACGACAAAGAGCTTGGCACTTCCCTTGGCGGACAGTCATTCATCGTACGGCAGAAAGCTCGTAAAGGTATAGACTTCGAGGTGTCAAATCGCCTTGATGGTAAAGGCAACTATGAACTGCGTATGACATCCCCGAGCGAGGAACTGACATGTACATGGATGGACAAGGACGGCAATGTCATCGCCTCTGGCACAGAATGCCTCGTTCCTGCCAATGCCGCATCGAATGTTTATACTGTGGAGGCAAAATCAGTGGCTGACGGGGCTGTAAACTATAAGGATGTAGTTCTTCAGCGCATATCCAAGATAGAGAATGTCCGTAATGTTTCCAATGATGAGATATCTGTAGACTTCTCTTCTCCAGCCGGTAAAAATACATGCCTACGTCTTTCGTCAGCTTCTTCCGGTCAGTCGGCAAAGGATTATCCTGTTGAAGAGGGAGCGACAAATGTGATTGTCCCTACAGACCGGCAGAATGGTACAGTCTCAGCTATCAGTCTTGTAGAAAATGGAAAATTAACGGAAAATATAAAAATCGTAAAATAAAAAAAGGTACCGTTCCTACTTCCGTAGATAATTACTATATTTGTGATTGTGAAGATATTCAAATAAGGAACGTGAATTGTTCAACATAAAACATACAGTTATGATAAAGAAAATTTTGGCGGCAATGTTGCTGCTTGTAAGTCTTCCGTCTCTTTCAATGACCGTTGTCGTAACCTTGAAATATGGCGACGATGGGCTGTCTTCTGCTGTAAAGCGCAGTGGCAAGAACGCATACGAGATGGACTCCCTTGTTATAAAGGGCTTTTTTCAGGACGAAGATTTCGCCACTCTGCGTGACTATATCGACAACGGCAGGTTAAGGGGTATAGACCTGTCAGGTGTTGAGAATCTCACAGTGATACCTTCAAGTGCTTTTGCTCCAAGAAAGGTAAACTCCGTAGGAAGTGCCGGTCGAGAGACTTCAGAGAATACAATGACGACAAAACTTGAGTATATAACATTGTCGCCTTATGTCCGTGAGATATCCGACCGTGCTTTCATGATGACCTCACTCCGCAGTATAGACCTGCCCAAACTCACCCGTATAGGCAGTGAGGCATTCAGTGGCTGTAGGGATCTGAAGACCGTTACGTTCCATCAGGTTGATGTCCCTTATATTGCTGATGGTCATGCGTTCGACAATATTCCTGCCGATGCCACACTCAATGTTCCGGCAGATATGGCTGACAAGTTCAGAAACTCCGCCGACTTCTCCAATTTCAGCAGCATAAAGGAAGACGGCAGCCTGTTTGTCATAAGGAAATTCAATCTTGACGCTTCTTCGCAACCGTTGGAAACGTTGCTCGGTGACGATATGCTCAAGGTCGACTCCATCAATATAACAGGTTATCTGCCTCATAGCGACATCAGAGCCTTACGCCTCGGTGCTTGCTACGGCAGACTTTCAGGCGTAGACCTTAGTGGCTGCAAGATAGAAAATGACATCTTGCCGGACGCTTCATTCATCAGCGTTGACGAACCTCCATATTCTTCGTCAGCCAGCTATATAATGAACGTAGCCTATAACTTGCGCTATTTCTGTTTCCCTGAAGGTTTGAAGTCTACGGGTGGCAACACATTCATGAAAGCGAGATTCCTGTCAATAGACTTCCCTACATCATTGGATAGAATCGAGGCGAATGCTTTTGCGGATGGTGAGATAGGTGGTGATCTTGTTATACCGGAAGGTGTAACCTGGTTGGGACTTCAGGCTTTCGACGGAAATGCAGTCGGAGGTAATGTCTATCTTCCTTCAACGCTTGAGCATGTTGACAACTGTGCCTTGGGAGTAATAAACAATGATAACCTTAAATCCGGTAAGAAATTCTATTACAACAGAATGACTCCTCCGGTACAGAAAACGCAGGGTAGCAGTTATTTCCCACTGGCTAATTCCAATTATACATCTTTTAAGATGTTGGAGAAATCCGATTGGACGTTGTATGTTCCTGTCGGTGCCAAGGCAGCATTCGCTGCTGATGAGAATTGGGGAATGTTCCCTAATATCATAGAGACTCCAGAGCTGAATGGTCAGAGTACAGGAATAGAAGGCATCCGTACAGAGACGACAGGCAACGGTTCTGCCACACGCATCTATACCCTTGACGGCAGACGTATCGCTATAGGTGCTGGTATCAGCAGCTTGCCTCATGGTATGTATATTGTGAATGGCAAGAAGGTTGTGAAGTGATGTAAAGAGGTAATGGAAATGGTCGTGTCGGGAGACGGGAATGGTAGTCTCCGGGCATGACAG
>URLQ01000153.1 GCA_900548745.1 uncultured Prevotella sp. | reverse complement strand
GGAAAGAGCATCGTGATAAGTGGAGTGTTCCAGCATCACAGTCGTGATGAGTATAAGATGATGATAGAGCAGAATGGCGGTAAAAATGTAGGCAGCATCAGCGGCAAGACTTCCTTTATCCTTGCAGGTGATAATATGGGACCGTCAAAGTTGCAGAAAGCCGAAAAGCTTGGTATAAGGATTGTCAGTGAGGATGAGTTCCTGGAGATGATAAGGGCTTAGACGTCAACTTCAACCGTCAGTCCGTCATAGGCGAGTTGTGTTCCTGCAGGAAGAATCTTGTTCACCTCTTCATGTAGTCCGATGTCGTGACACATGTGTGTGAAGAAGACACGTTTGGCACTCGTCCGTCGGGCAAAAGCCAAGGCTTCGTCAACGAGCATGTGGGAGTGGTGTGCATTGGTAAAGCGCAGAGCATTTACCACAAGACAGTCGATGTCTTGCAGAAAGTCGAGTTCTTCTTCGGGGATAGTCTTCATGTCGGTAATATAGGCAAGCTTCCCAATCTTGAAGCCAAGAATGGGGAGCTTGTCGTGCATAATCCGTAAAGGAACAATCTTCAGTTCGTTTATCTGTAGTTCCTCATGCGGATGAATGGTGTGTAGACTGATTTTGGGCACGCCAGGGTATAGATGCTCCTTAAAGCAATATGGCAATGACTGGTGAAGGCTCTTTTCGGAGACAGGGTCGCTATAGACATTTATGTCGCCAAAGGTGCAGAAGGGGCGCACATCGTCCATTCCCCCCACATGGTCGTAGTGGGAATGGGTGATGAGCAGAGCGTCAATCTTACGGAATTCCTGGCGGAGCATCTGCTCACGGAAATCAGGACCGCAGTCAATGACGATGCGTGTCTGTTCCGTCTCCACCATTGCCGAGCAGCGCAGACGTCGGTCATGAGGGTCGTGGCTCGTGCAGACCTTGCAACGGCAGCCAATAGTAGGCACACCAACAGATGTTCCGGTTCCAAGAAAAGTCAGTCTCATTTCTATTCCAAGTTCAGGGTTACATTATATAATGTTCACCTCCGGGTGTATGTCGATGCCGAATTTGTCCTGTACGTCCTTGCGTATATGGTCGCAGAGGCAAACGATGTCGTTGCCAGTGGCACCGCCCTTGTTAACTAATACGAGAGCCTGCTTGGAGTGTACACCAGCCCTACCGAGAGATTTTCCCTTCCAACCACACTGGTCAATCATCCAGCCGGCAGGAATCTTCTCGTGGTCTTCGTCAACTTCATAGTGTGGCATTTCCGGGTATTCAGCAAGCAGTTCATTGAATTTCTCCATGCTTACTACAGGGTTCATGAAGAAGCTTCCGGCGTTGCCCTCTATCTTTGGGTCGGGGAGTTTGTCTTCACGTATTCTTATGATGGCATTGCGTAGCTGCATGGCAGTAGGGTGTTCAATGCCCTCTTTGTCAAGTTCCTTGCGTATGTTACCGTATTCAAGGTGCGAGTTGAAGATTGTCGACAGACGGTAAGTTACATGTGTTATAATATATTTGTCCTTCCAGTCTTTCTTGAAGCGACTTTTGCGGTAGGAGTATTCACACTCTTCGTTGGTAAAGAAGCATGATTTGCCTGTAGCAATTTCTATAGCCTCCACCTTATAAATAATGTCTTTTACCTCCGAGCCATAGGCACCGATGTTCTGCACGGCGGTAGCACCTACTTCGCCTGGTATGAGCGATAGGTTCTCCATGCCATACCATCCGTTCTGTACGCAGTATGCCACGATGTCGTCCCATACTTCTCCGCTTGCCACTCTTACGAGCACACCACCGTCAATAAACGTGGTGCTGATGCCTTTAATGGCAGAGTGGAGCACTGTTCCCTGAAAATCTTTTGTCAGCAACAGATTACTTCCGCCACCGATGATAAGCAACGGCATGTCCGTCTGTTTCAAGCTTTTCACTGTTTCCTTGGCTTCTGCCACGGTGGAAAACTCGATAAAGCGGCTACACCTGGCACTGATGCCGAAGGTGTTGTGCTGTGTCAAACTGTAGTTTCTGAAATCTTTCACTTTTCTTTTTGCTTTTGTTTTTTATTTATTGTTATCCTGTTAATCCATAAGAGAGAATAGAAGAGTCAAGAATGTAGAAGTTGTCAGCAGCTATAATCCTGTGTCGTAATTGAGAGCAGAATCCTTTATCACTTTTGCATTCTGCATTCTTGACTCTATATATTATTCTGACAGTCTTGTCAGTTTCCATGCTTTGCCTTTTCTTACAAAGGTAAGTTGCATTTCCATTCCGTTGGCAATACCTCGCATCACGAGAATCTTCTTGTTGCTCTGTGTGTAGCTTTGTCCGTATATTATATTATATATGAAGTTTGCCGGTAGTTCCGGAGCGAAGGCAGGCCATGTTTCAGGTTCAATGTCGCCCGACATGGTGCTGAAGTCGTCGTCGGGATCAGGTCCGGAGAAATGGATAGGCACGTTCAGGTGTTGCATCTGGAAGGTGGAGTCGGTGGCAAACTTCTGGTAGAAGTTAAGGAATGAAGCGTTGTTGTTCTGGTACATTGCTCCCGTGTTCACCTCTACGAGCATCCATTGTCCGTTGATGCGGTTGAAGATATATTGTTTTACCTTCTTTCTTTTCAGATATATTTTCTCCACCACGACATGGTTGATAGACGTGTCCTTTACGATTTTCATCTGTCGGTGGTTGTCGAAGATAAGTGTGTAGTAGCCTTGATTCATGAAGAAATGCTCCATCTTCCACTGTCCCTTCTCAAGAGTTTTCTCCGTTTTGCCGTTTATGACCTTCAGTGGGAATAGTATTCTTTTCATCTGAAGTTTTTTGTTTGCGGCAAAATTAAAGATGAAATCATCAAACAGCTCATCTGCTGCCTTTGGCATTGGCTGCTCGGTGATAAGCTGTTCTAAAGTGTCGGCTGCCGTTGTGTCGGTAGAGTCTGCGTCGATGGAATCAGTTCCAGACGTTTTCTTTTCTGTGCATCCTGTTGTTGTCCACATAGTCATTATCATACATGTGAAGACAACAAAAAATAATCCTTTTTTCATTTTCTCATACTAAGAAATATTTCTTTCGTATTTCTTTTTCTCTCAAATTTTGCGCAAATGTACGTATTTATTTCTATTCGGTGCAAATATTTATGTGAAAAAATGGTATTATGAGGTAAAAGAATTTCTATGTGTCAATAATTGAAGCCTGTCTTTGGGTGAAAAAAATAAAAAAAGTGCAACTTTTCCATATTCTGAATCGTCTACATTATATGTAGAACAAGCATTATATGCTGAAATATAGGACAAATAAATAATGTATGACATAACAAAATAAAGCTTATGAACAGAATGATGATTATGGCGCTTTGCCTTGTTTTGACGTCAGTAAGTTGTACCACGGCAGTGGGCGAAAACAAGACGGGTGAATTCGTTACAAGTGTAAAAGGTGGAAATAAGATAAAAAAGAATGTTGCTGTGGCAGAATTCACTAAGATTGAGCTAAGAGGCGGTGTAGACGTGGTATTCAGACAGACAAACGGCGGAAAACCTGTTGTTACGGTTGTTGGTCGCAAGCAGGATGTGGGGCATGTGAGGATTTCGTCAGACGGCAGAACCCTTGTCGTCACAGATAAGCTGCAGCAGGGATGGCAGTTCTTTAACGATGATGACGACCTGAAGGTGTACGTCAGAGCTCCCGACCTTACGGGCGTTTCAGTAATAGGCAGCGGTGATTTCGACGTTGCCGGCAAATTGGATACCGACAATCTCATGGTTGCCGTGAAGGGCAGCGGCGATGTAGATATGAAAAACGTAATCTGCGACAATGCCATTGTAAAGGTTAACGGCAGTGGGGATGTAGATATAGACAATCTCGTGGCCCAGTGCAAGGCAGACGTCAGCGTGCAAGGCAGCGGTGATGTGGAAATCGGCTTTACGCGTACAGGGCTTGTCCGCTGTTCTGTATACGGCAGTGGCGACGTGAAGCTCAAGGGGCATGTGAAAGATTTCAGACATGAGATAAAGGGCAGCGGCGAGATAGATGCCAGTAATTTAAAAAGGTGGTGATGTTAAATAAATCGAGTATTATGCACGATTCTCAAAAAAATGCTGTAATTTTGCTCCCGATTTGGCTATATGGTGTTGATGGCAAGTGGTTTGACTTGACCTTGGCGGCATGTGTATGAGCCAAAATATAAACAGAATCAAGAACAAAGAAAAATCGTAGTTTTTTTAACATGATACTTGACAAGATTGCAAGCCTCCTTGAGGAGGTAAAAGAGATGAAAGCAGCCAATGCCGAGGAAATAGAGGCCCTGCGCCTAAAGTACTTGAGCAAGAAAGGTGAAATCAATGCCGTAATGGCTGACTTTAGAACAGTGCCTGCCGAGCAGAAGAAAGAGGTGGGTATGAAGATTAACGAACTGAAGCAGACTGCCCTTGAACGTCTGAACGCTCTGCGTGACGCTCTCGACACACAGGAAGACAACGGACAGGGTATTGACCTTACGAGAACAGCCTATCCTGTAGAGCTCGGCACGCGCCATCCGCTCACTATCGTAAAGAACGAGATTATAGACATCTTTTCGCGTATGGGCTTCACCCTTGCCGACGGTCCGGAGGTGGAAGACGACCTGCACGTGTTTACGAAGATGAACTTTGCCGCCGACCATCCGGCACGCGACATGCAGGACACCTTCTTCGTGGAGCAGAATCCTGACGACGTGACAAAGAATATCCTTCTGCGCAGCCATACAAGTTCGGTGCAGGCACGTGTGATGGAAACCTCACAGCCGCCAATCCGCATCATCTGCCCGGGACGCGTTTACCGCAACGAGGCTATTACGGCACGCGCACACTGCTTCTTCCATCAGATAGAAGGACTCTATATTGACAAGAACGTTTCCTTTACCGACCTGAAGCAGGTTCTTCTGACCTTTGCCCGTGAGATGTTCGGAGCAGACACCAAGATTCGTCTGCGTCCAAGCTATTTCCCATTCACAGAGCCAAGTGCGGAGATGGACATTTCCTGCCACATCTGTGGCGGTAAGGGGTGTGGCTTCTGCAAGCACACCGGTTGGGTGGAAATCCTCGGTTGTGGAATGGTAGACCCTAACGTGCTTGAGCTATGCGGTATAGACAGCAAGGTTTACACTGGCTATGCCTTCGGACTCGGTGTGGAGCGAATTACCAACCTGAAGTATCAGGTTTCAGACCTCCGCATGTTCTCCGAGAATGATGTGCGCTTCCTTGAGGAGTTTGAAGCTGCAAACTAAATAGTGGAAAGATAAAGAGACATAGACAAATCCTTGCTGGCCGGTATAATAGGTTGGCAAGGATTTTTTTCTTAAATACGACAAAATAAGTAGGGAGATGAAGACAGAAACCGTTATTCTCGATTTCGACGGTACGATGGGCGACTCGCAGCACCTTATAGTAACCACTCTGCAGGCGACGATAGGGGAGTGTCGTCTGCCTTCGTGCACCGATGCCCAGTGTGCGGCAACTATCGGTCTGCCGTTATGGAAGGCTTTTGTGGTATTGTTCGGCATGAGCGATGCCGACGGACATCGTTGTGCTGACGTATACCGACGCATATTCATGGAAAACAAGAAGAATATGGCGGTTAAGCCGTTTCCACATGTCATAGAGACAATACGCCAATTGCACGGGCTGGGAGTAACCGTAGCCATAGCAAGCAGCCGCAGCAGACAGTCACTTGTGGAATATGTGGAGCAGTATGGCATTGTGGATTGTATTGCCAGCATCGTTGCTTCGGATGATGTGGAGAGGGCAAAGCCTGCTCCGGATATGGTTTTGAAGGTGCTTGCCGGCACGGGAGGCAAGCCAGAATCGACACTTACCGTGGGCGACATGACATACGACATAGATATGGGTAAGGCTGCCGGAACGAAGACGTGTGGTGTTACATACGGCAACGGCACGCTCCAGGAGCTTTCTTCTGCTGACTTCCTGATAGATGATTTCTCAGAGCTGCTGAATGTTATTGACAAGTAGACAAGTAGACAAGTAGACAAGTAGACGAGTAGACAAGTAGACGGGGAGACAAGGATTTACTTGTCTTTGCCCCGTCTTCTTCTTTTAGATTTTTTCAAACCAGTAACGTATATTGAGACACATAATGTGTATCTTTGTATAAGATAAGCTGCACCTCGGTATAACATCCAAGCAAGCTTGATGTTTTACTCTCGGTTTACCCCAATTCGGGATAAAATGTGAAGACAGATATGCGAATTCTCTTCCCATTCCATCAGACATGGGCTGTATACATCCTGACAGACTATTCGCATAAATAATCAATCATGAGCGGTCGAAAGATTGTATTGTCCTCAATTTTAGATTGTTAATTAATC
>URLQ01000152.1 GCA_900548745.1 uncultured Prevotella sp. | reverse complement strand
AGGTGACGCTCGCCGGATGGGTGCAGCGAAGCCGCAAGATGGGAGGAATGACATTTGTCGACCTCAGAGACAGATACGGCATTACACAGTTGGTGTTCAACGAAGATGTTGACGCAGAACTTTGCTCTAAAGCCAACAAACTGGGACGAGAATTCTGTATCCAGGTTGAAGGCACAGTTAATGAGCGACAGAGCAAAAACAGCAAGATACCTACCGGAGACATTGAAATCATCGCCTCTGCACTCAACGTACTGAGCGAGAGCATCACACCGCCATTCACTATAGAAGACAATACCGACGGCGGCGACGATATCCGTATGAAATACAGATATCTTGACCTGCGTAGACCGACAGTACGCAAAAATCTGGAACTGCGCCACCGCATGACAATCCTCATCAGAAACTTTCTTGATTCAAAAGAATTCATCGAGGTTGAAACTCCTATCCTGATCGGAAGCACACCTGAAGGAGCAAGAGACTTCGTTGTTCCTTCAAGAATGAACCCAGGACAGTTCTATGCTCTGCCACAAAGCCCACAAACACTGAAACAGCTGCTGATGGTGAGCGGATTCGACAGATATTTCCAGATTGCCAAATGCTTCCGTGACGAAGACCTGAGAGCAGACCGTCAGCCTGAATTCACACAGATAGACTGCGAGATGTCTTTCGTTGACCAGGACGATGTTATTAATCTCTTCGAAGACATGGCACGCCATCTGTTCAAGGAAATACGCGGTGTGGAACTACCTGCAAAGCTCCAGCAGATGACATGGCACGACGCTATGCGCAGATTCGGAAGCGACAAGCCAGACCTGAGATTCGGAATGGAATTCGTGGAACTCATGGACGTACTGAAAGGAACTGGAGAATTCTCCGTATTCAACGATGCCAATTACATCGGAGGAATATGTGCACCTGGATGTGCAAACTATACAAGAAAACAACTCGACCAGCTTGCTGACTTCGTGAAGAAACCACAGGTCGGAGCAAAGGGACTCGTATGGATAAAGGTCAATGAAGACGGTACAACAAAGAGCAGCATCGACAAGTTCTACTCTCCTGAAATATTCGCAAACGTTGTAAAGGAAATGAACGCAAAGCCTGGCGACCTCATTCTTATTCTCAGCGGCGACAATGCCAACAAGACACGCATACAGCTCTGCAGCCTGCGACTTGAAATGGGCGACAGACTCGGACTCAGAGACAAAAACAAGTTCGAATGTCTGTGGATTATTGACTTCCCTCTCTTCGAGTGGAGCGACGAGGAGCAGAGACTGATGGCAACCCACCATCCGTTCACTATGCCTAACCCTGACGACATTCCACTTCTTGACGAGCATCCGGAAAGAGTACGTGCAAAAGCCTACGACTTTGTCTGCAACGGCATCGAAGTTGGAGGAGGCAGTCTTCGTATACACGACTGCAACCTGCAGGAGAAGATGTTCAATATCCTCGGTTTCACACCTGAGAGAGCAATGGCACAGTTCGGATTCCTTATCAATGCCTTCAAGTACGGAGCACCACCTCATGCAGGACTTGCTTTCGGTTTGGACCGCTTCGTTTCCATCATGGCAGGACTCGACTCCATCCGCGACTGCATCGCATTCCCTAAGAACAACAGCGGACGCGATGTAATGCTTGACGCACCTTCTGCTTTAGACGACAAACAGCTAAAAGAATTACAGATAAACGTTGATTTAAGTCAAGAAAACGCTTAATATGCCACTTGAACGTTACAGATTCTTTAAATATCATGATAAAAGGCAAATGATGTAAAAAAAAAGCATTACATTTGCATAGATTTATAAAGTAATAAGTCTCAACGACTTAGAACGGAATTAAATTTTTATTATTATGGTAGAAAAGAAAGTAACAGAAAAGAAGGTTGCAGCTAAGACTACAACAAAGAAGACAACAACAAGAAGAGCTACCGTAGCAAAGAAAGCAGTTGCTACATTCAGCATCAATGCCGAGACTGTAGGTTTCAAGGCTGGTGATGTTTACCAGACGCTCTCTGTTGCAGAAAAGGCACTAAGCGTAGACGAGATTGCAAAAGCAGCAAAAATCACAAAAGAGGAAACTCTCCTCGGCATGGGTTGGTTGCTGAAAGAAGGCAAGATCAAAGGCGAAGACAACAAATTCCTCTTGGCATAATACCTGAGGGGAAAGAACAATAAACCAAAGGAGGGGTGTGTCTAAGAAATTCTTTTAAGACACACCCCCTTTTTCTATATCTATGAAATACGAGCAAGACATAACAAGAGTATTGTATGAGGCGGGAAACGACGGACTATCAGTAAAGAAGATTGCCCGACACATATTTAATATTCATAACGGACTCTTCGAACAGACACCATACGAAGAAGTATACAAAGATGTCATTGCTTACATAAACAAAAACAGCAAAAGCAAAAAAGACATACTTGAAAAAACCGGCAAATGGGGGCACTATAGACTAAACCCTAACTCACAAGCCGACTGTCAGCTGCTGTTTAACTTCGAAGAACATGACACAAACGACGATCAGGAGAAACTCGAAAACAAACAGGTTGACAACTCCCTGTCGCTGTTCTGAAAAAAACATTTCTAATAAAAGAATTACAAAATATAAATTAAACTACTATGAGCAAACGATATTTTCTTGGTCTTGACGTAGGAAGCTCCTCAGTCAAGGCTTCACTGGTAGACACCGAAAGCGGAAAATGCGCTGCCACAACATTCTATCCCGAAACCGAAGCACCCATCATAGCCATAAAAAGCGGATGGGCAGAGCAAGATCCGGAAATGTGGTGGACCAACTGCAAGCTATGTATCAACAAGGTAAAGGAAATGGCAAACGCCAAAGCTGAAGACATTGCCGCAATAGGAATATCATACCAGATGCACGGACTGGTCTGTGTTGACAAGAACCTTGAAGTGTTGCGCCCGGCTATCATATGGTGCGACTCAAGAGCTGTGCCGTATGGAGAAAAAGCCTTCAGAGGTATAGGAGCCGACAAATGTCTCGGACATCTGTTGAACTCTCCAGGAAACTTCACCGCAGCCAAACTGGCTTGGGTAAAGGACAACGAACCAGACATATATAATAAGGTATATAAATTCATGCTCCCTGGTGATTACATAGCCATGAAGCTCAGCGGCATAGTAAACACTACAGCCAGCGGACTCAGCGAAGGAATACTCTGGGACTTCAAGGAGAAAAAGACCGCCAACTTCCTGCTTGACTTCTACGGCATCGACAAGAGCCTCGTACCCGACGTTGTACCGACCTTCAGCATACAGAGCACAGTATCAGCACAGTCTGCCGCCGAAACGGGACTCAAAGAAGGTACACCGATAAGCTACCGTGCAGGCGACCAGCCAAATAACGCTCTTAGCCTCAACGTATTCAACCCAGGAGAGATAGCATCCACGGCAGGCACATCGGGAGTGGTATACGGAGTGCTGGGCAATGTAGGCTACGACAAGAAGAGCCGCGTAAACACCTTCGCACACGTAAACTACACCGAAGAGCAAGACCGTCTCGGCGTACTACTCTGCATCAACGGCACTGGAATCCTGAACGCATGGATAAGAAGAAACATTGCACCGGAAGGAATCTCATATTCCGAGATGAACGAACTGACGGCAAACATACCTATCGGCAGCGAAGGACTATCTGTCATACCTTTCGGAAACGGAGCGGAGAGAGTATTGGAAAACAAGGAAACAGGCTGCTCCATCCATGGTATAAACTTCAACAAGCATAACAAGGGCCACATCATCAGAGCCGCACAGGAAGGTATCGTGTTCAGCTTCTGCTACGGCATGGAGATCATGGGCAAGATGGGCATGGACATAAGGAAGATTCATGCAGGAAAAGCAAACATGTTCCTCAGTCCACTATTCAGAGATACTCTCGCCGGAGTAAGCGGTGCCACGATAGAACTATACGAGACAGACGGCAGCGTGGGAGCAGCCAAAGGTGCCGGAATGGGATGTGGATTCTACAAAGACAACAACGAAGCCTTCGCCTCGCTGGAGAAACTTGCCGTTATAGAGCCTGACGAAACTCACAGACAGGAGTATCTCAGCGCATACGCACAGTGGAAAGAGAATCTGAACAAGATAATAAAATAAGCAGACTTAGACTTCAACAGCAAAAGTCATAGACATTCACACCGTAAGTCATAGACATTCATGTCGTAAGAAGCATGGTTACGAGGTGAAAGTCTATGACTTTTTTTTTCATTAATTTGCACATTCGTTCCCACATATAAATATAATAATGTAATTTTGCAGTAAATACAGAATTTCCGATAGACAAATAAAGTCATAAAACATAATAAACACATAATCAAATAACAATATGGTAGCATATATCTCAATAGCAGTAGCAGTAGCCATAATCATGGTAGTAGTAGGTTTTTCATTGGGCAACAAGAGCAAAGGCAACCAACAGGATAGTGCCGAACTGATAAACAACCTTCACTCACAGGTTGCAGAACTCAACGAAAAGGTGAAGGCCCACGAAACGACAATATCAAACCAAGCAGAACAAATAAAGACGCTCACATCAGAAAGAGATGTGCAGAAAGCCCATGCCGACAACTTCAATTCTATGTTGGCAACACAAAAAGATTCCTACGAAAAACTTTTAAACAGCCAGAAAGAGGATGCTGACAATGCCATCAACACCGAAAGGAACCGGAACGCCAAAAGAGAAGAGGAACTGAAAGCCACTTTCGACAAGCAGACGGCTGACTTCAAAGCCTCATACGAAAAGCAGATTGAAGAAATAAAACAGGAGGCAAAATCTCATCTACAGAAACAGGAAGCTGATGCCGAAGAATACCGACGCACCGAAACACAACGCAACGCAGAAGCGATTGCCAATATGAAACAGGCGTATGAGACACAGATTGCAGAGCTGAAAGACTCACACGACAAGCAACTTGCACAAGCCAAGGACGGAGCCGAAAAACAGATAGAGGCACTGAAGCTGATGAACAAGGAACAGGTGGACAGCCAGCTGAAACTCATAAAAGAACAGATGCAGACGACATCGGAAGAGATTCTGAAACGCCGACAAGAGGAATTGGGAGAAAGAAACAAAGAGCAAGTTTCAAAAATCATCGACCCTCTACAGCAATGCATCAAAGACATGCAAGAGGCTTTCGACAAGACAAAAGAACAACAGAGCGAGGCGCTGACACGCCTTGACGAAACGATAAAGATAAACATGCAAAAGAGTGCTGCCCTCGGAGAGACTGCCGACCGTCTGACACGAGCCTTGACGGGCGAGGTGAAAGTACAGGGAAACTTCGGGGAGTTGAAACTGAAACAGCTTCTTGAAGACCTCGAACTGAAAGAGGGAGAACAGTTTGACACACAGGAGACTCTAAGAGACAAAACGGGTAAAACAGCAAAGGGCGATGACGGTAGAGGACTTATACCGGACTTCATCCTGCACTTCCCCAACAACCGCCATGTGGTAGTTGACTCCAAAATGTCACTGACTGACTATGAACGATATATGAACGCAGAGGACGGCACACCGGAAAAGACCGAATATCTGAAATCGCACATCACCAGCATGAGAGCCCAAGTAAAGCGACTGGCAAAGAAGGAATATACGAAGTATCTGCCAAGTGGATACAACAAGCTCAACTTTGCCATCATGTATGTTCCTATCGAGGGAGCACTCAATCTTGCCCTGCTCAACGACAACACTCTTTGGCGCGAGGCATACGACCAGGGCGTGATGATTCTGGGTCCACAAACGATGTACATGAATCTCCGCGTGTTGGAAATGATGTGGACACAAGTACGGCAGCTGAAAAACCAGCAGGCCATGATGGATGCGGCAAACACCATAATAGACCGCGTACAAGACTTCGGCATACGTTTCATGGACGTGGAGTCGAGCATGAACGATACTATCAAAAAGATTTCCAAGCTGAAGATTACGACAGCCGACAGTGGTGCAAGCATCATCACGGCAGCCAAGAAGCTTCTTAAAGCCGGAGCACAAGAGAACAAGAAGAAGAAGTCTCTTGCCGATATGGACGACTCCATATTCATTGAATCTGACACCCCACAGATGCTTCCCGAAACATCCGGCAACAACTCTCAAGCATCAGACACTGCTACAGAAGAGAAATAAATATCCGGAGCCTCTTGCACCCCATCGGCATACAGAACACGACCATAAGTTTACCTCAGTTCGGGATAAAGTTTTTTTATCCCGAACTGGGGTAAAAAAATTACATTTAACGACCCAGAATACTCCACGACCATGTATTGCGAGTTTAACAAAAAGGAACAGGACTGTAGAAACAAAAAAAGACTGCCTTAAAGCAGTCTTCTTGCGGTGTGTACGGGACTCGAACCCGTGACCTCCTGCGTGACAGGCA
>URLQ01000151.1 GCA_900548745.1 uncultured Prevotella sp. | reverse complement strand
CCATGGCGATGGTAGCTGCGGCTTTTTCTTGTTCCCCGTCGGACAACAGCAAAAAGGATGACGGAAAGGCATACGCCATGCTCGAACGTGTGGCAGAGATGAACGCCAACGGCGACAAACAGGGGGCACTACAGCTCGCAGACAGTGCGATAAGCCTCACCCCTCCCGACACCACACTGTGCTGGCTGTTGAGCGAGAAAACCGTGGCACTGGTAGACTTGGGCAGGATGACAGAGGCAGTGGATGCCGGAAGAAAGGCTTTGGAACAGGCCGTAAAGACTGCCGATGTGGAAGCGCAGCTCAACATTCGCGGTGCATTGGGAGTGGCATACCGTCGGAAGGGAGAGCTCGACTCTGCCCTATGCGAATATGACAAGGGCATAGAACTCGCCGTGAGGGAGAAGAATACGGAATACGAGATATATCTCGACAACTGCGCCGCCGTGCTCTTCTGCGAGAGCAACCGCTTCGATGAAGCGCTCCGCTATTCGAAGAAAGCGGAAAAGGCTGCCCTTGCCGCCAAAGACTCTGTGGAATGGCTTTCGGCAAGGGCAAACATTGGCGGTGTATATATGAAGCAGAAGAAATACAAGGATGTAGTGAGGGTGATGATGCCGCTATGGAAGGAGGTGGAGAGCTTAGACTATAATGTGCTCACACTGAAATACCTCTCGCCGCTGCTCAAGGCGTTCACCGAACTCAATGACAGCAAGTCGCTATCGCAGTATATGCACTATGCCGACAGGGCGATGCAGGGAATGGGTGTAACGAGCAATGGAGTGCTCGGCATTCTCGAAATCAAGGCTGCCATGCTCGGCAGGGAGCACAGATACACAGAACAGATGATGCTGCTCGACAGCATAGCGAAGGCAAACGCGCAGAACCACGCTATGCCCGAAGAACGACTACAGGCTGAGCGTGCAAAGTGCATGTGGCATCTTGGTATGAAAAACGATGCCTTCTGCACATTGGCACAAGCTTACCAAAGGCTCGACTCTGTAAAGAAGAGCGATGTGGAGCGCAGCATGAATGAGTTTGCCGTGAAATACTCAACACTCGAAAAAGAGATGAAGATAGAGCAGATGAACCGTCGGGACGCAGAACAGCAGAGTCGCATCCTATGGCTCGCAGTAGCGACGGCAGTATTGGGCATTGCCGTGTGCATAGTGGCTTACCGCAAGAGGATAGCCATGCAGCGCGCCGAACTGGAAAGCAAACGCAGCTATATCAACGGACTGGAAAACGAACGCACCCGTCTGGCAAAGGAACTGCACGATGGCGTGTGCAACGACATGCTCGGCGTGACTCTGCTGATGAAGACCGATGCGGAGACTGCCCAATGCCAGCTGAAGGAGGTATGGCGCAATGCTCGCCATCTGTCACATGCTCTTATGCCGCCACACTTCAAGTATGCCACGCTGCCGGAGGTGGTGCAGGAATATGCAAAGACTGTTTCCAATGACGAGGATAAAGAGGTGAGGGTAAACATAGCCGGCAACGGCAGATGGGACCTCTTGCCGCAAAAGGAGAGTTACGAGCTATACCGTATAGTACAGGAGGCTGTGGCGAATGCCTTGAAGCATGGTAAGGGCAGTATGGTAAACATATCGCTCCATGCTGATGATAATGGTGCCGTAGCAATAAGAATAGAGAACGAATGTGGCAACAACCAACCTACCGGCGAAAACGGAACAGAGACAGGTATAGGTATGGAGACTATAAGAATGCGTGCCGCAAGTATCGGAGCTGAAGTTAATACTGCTGCACACGACGGCATATATATGGTGGAGGTGAGAAAATGATGAACATACTGATTACTGACGACCATCCTGTAGTACTTGCCGGCATACGGCAGATTGTGGAAACGGCACTGCCGGAAAGCAGAATCCGACAGGCTGCTACTGCCGGTGAGGCCCTTGCCATCATAGAGGCAGGTATGGTGGATATTCTGATTGCCGACCTTGAGCTCAATGGCGAGAGCGGCATCAGACTTATACACCGTGTGCACGACATCCAGCCCAACGTGAAGGTGCTTGTCTACACTATGCACGAAGAGGTGTGGGTGGTAAGACAACTGCTTGAAGCTGATCCCGACGGCATTGTGCTGAAAGCCGACGATACGGAGGAACTGGAACGTGCCTTTGCTGCACTCTGCAACGGCAAGGGCTACTACAGCGTGGCATTCAACCGTCTACTGAACTCTATTGCTGCATCGCCGGCAATGCTCTCGAAGCGCGAAGCGGAAATTCTGAAGCTGACGGCAAAAGGTCACTCTTCGACAGACATCGCACAGCGTCTTACCATATCTGTAAACACCGTGGAGTTCCACCGTCGCAGGATAATGCAAAAGCTAAATGCAGCGAATGTCGCAGAAGCAGTGGGAAAAGCGGCTGAACTGGGACTTTTCTTTGATTAGAAAACAATTCATGATAAAAACGACACACTCTCCACTCTAAAAAACCACGGAAAACCATAGACCGACACCTACCGAAAATGATAGTTTTAAGCCTTTTGGCGGCTGTTTCCAAATGATAAATTTGTAATATATACGGAACGTCCTTAAATTTGTATACGTAAAATAGCAAAGCGCAACGATAAACGGAACAAGCATGTCAAAAGATATAAAGAGCCAGATAACAACTCGTGAACTCGAAATTTTGGATTTATTATCAAGAGGTTTGAGCAGCAGCAAGATTGCCGAAATCCTCTTTATATCTCGCAATACAGTAGATTTCCACCGTCGCCAACTGCTCAGGAAGACCGAGTCGAAAAACATAGCGGAACTTATTGGCAACGCCTACAGACAGGGCATTTTATCAAAATAAGAACTGCACTCCTATGAATTTAATAACCCCAAATATTATTTATTATGAAAAGAATCATCCCCGTAGTAATGCTTTCAGGCATTGTGACTTTTTCTGCATGTGGAAACAAGACTGCAAACAACGAAACGCAGCAGGACACTGTGCAGGCTGCTGATACGACTAACGCTGACACCATCGTAACGGCAGAGCCGGAAGAGGCTGCCCCGGAAGTAAAGGACGCTCCTGCCGCCAAGAGCATTGAGGCTGGCGGAACGACAATCACCGTGGGCGCACCGCTCGCCGAAACACTGAAGAAGGCTAAGGGCGCAAGGTTTGAATACAATGCCGACTTCGGCGTTGATGTGGTTGTTGGCAACGTGATGATAAGAATCCCCGACGAGGACATAACGAAGGAGGGACAGGACTTCGTGAACGCCATACCGTCGGATATGGATCCGGACATCGCATTCAAGGTCTCCTTCATCAAGCCTTCGGCAAAGATAAAGGACTTTGAGAAGATTTAAGTCCAGACAGTCGTTAGGACTTGCCTGGATTTAGAATCTAACCCGAATCCAAGCAAGCAGTTGTAAAAAAATACATTAAACGACCTAATGACCGTTTTGGTGGTTAACCCAAATAGAAAGAAAAAACGAATTGTCGCTCTCGCCCTTATGCCGGATCACGATGCAAGAGCGGGAGCGATTCCATTATTAACACACTAATACATTATATATTCTTATGACTATAAGAAAAAACCTTTCCTTGCTCCTCCTCTTTATAGCCACACACACATTGGCACAGCAGGAGTTCAGTTTTGAATATTCATATATACTTAATGCTTTTGATGTCTCTACCGAAAGTGAAAGCTTCCAATATTTTTTTGAAAAGTGTGAGAATGGCGAGATGATCTCGTTTGTCAACAATGATGATGTGAACCACGAGGTGACCATCACGTCAAAAGAGCACTACCATGTAACTAACCTGTCAATATGCGGCGAAGCAAAATCGGCAAAGGCTGTGCGTATGCTGAGGGTTGAGGGCATGAAATGTCCGGAGCTGCGAGACCAGAAGGATCCTTACGTGTTCTACCCCAAACGCTCCTACACGTTTGAAGGTGATATGACAGGGAAAATAGAAATCAAGTTTCGCGTATACAAAGGACAGACCTTCAATCTGGAAAGCATCAAATTCAACGGCAACAAGGATGCCGGTGTGAAGTTCGCCACAGAGTCGATAGAGCTGAACCAAGGCGAGACCCAGCTGTTGCCCGACCTCACATCCGAGAGCTATTGGGTGAACTTCGAGTCTATCGAGGTGGAAGACCCGTCAGTCATTGCCCTTCATTCCAACCAGTCGTCCAACATTTACATCGACTATTCCGCCATCGCACTGAAACCCGGCACGACGAACGTCATAGCCCATTATGGCAAGTACTCAAACTATCCCGCAGGCACGGCGACACTGAAAGTAACAGTGAAGCCTGTTGACGTGGCTATCGACGGCGAGCCTGTGAACATAAAGCTCGACGAGGCAGGAACGCTGCGCGAGAAATGCGTTGACCTCGACGTGCAGGAGATAACGAATCTCATTGTCAGCGGTCCGGTAAACTCCGAAGACCTTGCCTATATCCGCAGCAAGGCAGGCAGGATGGCAAACTTACAGAGCGTTGACCTCAGCGGCATCACGCTGGTTGCCGACGGCGGATGCTACTCCACGGTGCTTGAATCATACCGCGATGTTGGCTTCAGCGAGGCTGCAACGAAATGGTATCTCTCTACAGAGGAGAAGGAAGAGAAGAGCAGCAGCTCCAACGGACTCGGCGGCGGCAGCTCCGTTACAAAGATATACACGATGGACCTTGGCGGACTCTTCGCCGATATGAAGGCCCTGAAGCGCGTGGTATTGCCGGAGGGCCTGCCTCGGGTGGGCAAATACCTGTGCTCCTACAGCAACGTGGTGAGCATCACGGTGCCGCAGACAGTGGAGAGCGTTGGAGAGAAAGCTTTCAGAGGTTGTACAAAACTCGTGTATCATAACATCCCGGCAGTAAAGGAAATCGGCGAATACGCCTTCGAGGATGCAGCCGTCACTACATTAGACCTGAGCCGTGTGGAGAAGATAGGCTTCCGTGCCTTCTATGGTTCTAACATCACAGCTGCCGACCTCTCCAATGTCGACTCAATACCGGATCAGGCATTTATACGATGTTATGCCCTGAGCGACCTGAAACTGTCGGACAAGCTTTACTATGTTGGCGGAAACGCTTTCGGTGGATGCGAATCGTTAGGTAGTGTGGTGCTGCCGGAGTCATTGGGATATATCGGGGTATATGCCTTTGTGGGATCTGGGCTGAAGAACATAGAGTCGCATCTGCCGGCAACATGCGAGATTGAAAAAGACGCATTTGCGGGGACTCCATGGTATGAAACCAACGCAAAGGAGAACGAGATTCTGTATCTCGGCAATGCTGCCATTAAATATTATTACCAAGACAATCCTGTAGTTGCCGAGAAATGGGTGCTGCGTGAGGGAACGGAGAATATAGCAAATGAAATGGTTACGGAGAGGTACAGTGATTATTTTGCCAATCTTAAGACCATCGTACTGCCGTCTACGATAAAGAGAATAGGCGAAAGATTCTGCCCTGCTTATGTGGAGAAATGTGATTTGCCCGACGGCATTGAGATTATTGGCTCTGAAGCGTTCCAATCGACGAAGCTGAAGAGTGTTACTGTGCCGGCATCGGTAAGGCAGATAGGCTACAGTGCTTTCGCAAATAACAGTTCGCTCATCTCCGTGGTGTATAACGCCAGCGGCGAGTGGGAGAAGGATTACTACTACGCTAAGAATATCGGTCTGTTCGAATTCTGCACTGGACTGGAGAAGGTGACGATAGGCAAGGATGTGAAGTTCTTTCCAGAATCGATGTTTGCCGGTTGCTCAGCCCTCGTCAAGCTGAATTTCGAAGCCAATTCTGCCTTGGAGAGCATTGGCGACTATGCTTTCTCTGGCTGCACAGCATTGAAGAACATCTCGTTGCCCTATACGCTGAACTATATCGCCAACAACGCCTTCAACGGCTGCAAGCTGAAGTCCATATACAACTATATGCCCGTGCCATACGGTTTCACCGACAATGGCAGCAACACCGTCATATCATGGATAACGAAAGACGTTACGGTGTATGTGCTTCCGCAGTATCTTGAGACCTATAAGGCTGACCCTCTGTGGGGCTCCTGCAACATACAACCTATGGACGATGAGCATATCGCCCTTGGCATCGGTTCTGTTGCAGCAGACGGCGGCAAGATGCCGGCAGCTGTGTATGACTTGAACGGCAACAGAATACAGAACCTGCAGAAGGGGCTGAACATCGTGCGCCAGCAGGATGGCAGCGTGGTGAAGATATATAAATAAGTTGACGAGTTGACAAGTTGACGAGTTGACGAGTTGACAAGTTGACGAGTTGACGAGGAAACAAGTAATGCAAATCTCCTCGTCTACTTGTCTACTTGTCTACTCGTCTACTAGTTATCATTATAACGAATGTCGTGTGGTAGCCGGGCTGTGGCGTGTCGGCGAGTATCAGGTTTCCGCCCTGTGCCATCATCATCTGACGGGCAAGCGACAGACCGATGCC
>URLQ01000150.1 GCA_900548745.1 uncultured Prevotella sp. | reverse complement strand
TTGTTGCTCAGGAACTTATAAATAAAGTTAAATTATAGTGTTGCGGAATTAAGGTTTATAACTAATTAAAAAATGGGAAAACATATTATTAAAGATTTGTTGTTTAGTGCAGCTGCTTTATGTGCATGTGTTCCGGTTGGAGCACAGGTTGCAGACAATACAGCAAATCCGACAAAGACGTTCTCGGAACGCATTGCAAGTGGTGACCATACGTGGCTGGACGGACAGCTCCAGCAGCGTTATCCTGGTTTGATGAGAGGTTGGACGAGTACCACTTCGCAGAACGTAGAGTTGCGTGAAGCACCGGAAGTAAGGAAAGTGGCTTTGGCATCGACTGTGGACGGAACTGAGATCTGGGGCTTGCTGATAAGTTCTGATGAATGGTCAGGACAGTCAGAACAGAACATTCCTTATGGCGTATACAGCTTTAACACATCCGACATGCAGGCAAAGAGCCTGATCGGTAACGTAGGTTATGCCAATGGTGGTGGTTCGTTCACTAATAATACGTTGCGTTATACCGCTTATGGACTGGAATCAACTATCGTAGCATATTATTATGAATACGACATTGACACATGGGAGGTGACCAAAACTCCTAAGACGATGGACGGACATATGATAAGTGTTTGTTCAGCGTTTGACCCTACAACATACAAGACGTATGGAGTATATTATGGTGATGACTTCAATGCTTCTTCTTGGCTCTTCGGTGAGATCGACTATGACTCAGAGAAGACCACGAAGCTGGCAGAGATAACAAATATCTGCATTGCCATGGCATGTGACAATGCCGGTCAGCTCTATGGTATAACCATCGACGGCTATCTCAACAAGATAGACAAGACAACCGGAAAATTTACAAAGGTAGGAAACACAGGTGTTTCCGTAAAGGGCATTATGCAGAGTGCAGCCTTTGACCGTGACAATGACAAGATGTACTGGGCTGCCATGACAGCTGACAACCAGGCTGCTCTCTATGACGTGGACCTGGAAAGCGGTAAGGCGACATTGGTGGCAGCGTTCCCTAACAGAGAGGAACCGGTTGCCCTTTATATTCCTCGCAAGTATGAGGATCTGGCTCCTGCTGCTCCAGACAATCTGAAATTGACCGTGAAGAACGCCAATACTTCAGGTGCTGTGCAGTTTGACGCTCCGTCAACAACTATGTCTGGCAAGAAGCTTACCGGCGACATGACGTATACCGTAACGGTGAATGGAAAGGCGATAGCTACAGGAGAAGCTGAGGCAGGAGAAGACGGCGTTACCGTACTCGTAAAAGACCTTGAGGAAGGCTTCTGTAACTTTGAGGTGTCGCTGAAAAACAGCAAGGGAGAGGGTAAGCCAGCCTATCTGAAGAAATGGGTAGGACGTGACGTGCCACAGGTTCCTCAGAATGTAACATTTACTGTTGACACGGAGAATAACAACTTTACGACGTTGACATGGGACTATCCTAATACAGGTGGTGTGCATGGCGGATATGCCGATCCTTCGGAGTTCACATATACCATAGTACGCTATCCGGAAGATGTAGTCGTTTCGGAAGGTAGCACCCAGCGTGTGTTCACAGAGAATGTGCCAAATTCAAAATGGGCAACACATTATTATAAAGTATATGCTGTATGCAATGGCTTGAAGAGTGACGCTGCGAAGTCAAACATGATTCCTTTTGGCGACGCTTTGGATCTGCCTTATATAAACAATATCAGCAATTCTACAGAGTTCAATGAGCTTGAGCGCTTTGACAGAGGTGACGGCTATACCTGGATCTTCAGATCCAGTCCTACAAAGGCATTCGCTTCTTGCCGTGCCACACATCCTACATTGGCTTCAAACGCTTGGCTGGTAACACCGCCAATGAACATGCGCAAGGGCTATGAGTATGAGTTGTCGTTCCAGGGCTTCGCTAACTATGATGAGGATGAGTACCTTGGTGTATATCTTGGTACGGGCAGAGACACAGCTGAGTTCAAGAAACATGAGATAGACCCAGTACGTGTGTATAACGGAAATGACGTGAACCGTACTGACAGAAAGGTTCGTTTCTCTGTTGATAAGGACGGTGCTTACCGTGTAGGTTTCAACTGTGTATCTCCTGCATTGTCTGAGTATATGCGAGTTGACAGCATCATGGTACGTGAGGCTCTATGCTATGAGGCTCCGGACTCTGTTGCCAACCTGAAGGTTGTTGCGGCAGCTAACGGTACTCAGCAGGCTGTGATATCATTCGACGCACCAACCAAGCGTGGAAACGGCAAGGAACTGACAAACATCACAAAGATTGATGTATGCTGTGACGGAGAGGTTATCAAGAGCCTTGAGGCTCCAACGCCAGGAGCGCATCTGAGCGTTGTTGATAACGAGGCTGTAAACGGCTTCACTACTTACGAGGTTGTCGCTTACAATGAGGCAGGCAAGGGTATTCCGGCTTCTGCAACTACTTATGTGGGAATAGATATACCATCGAAGCCAAATAACGTAAGACTGAAAGATAACTTTGACGGTACTGTGACATTGTCATGGGATAAGGTGACTACAGGTATGCACGGACAGTTCATCCCTGTTGATCAGGTTACCTATAATATATATACAATGAAGAACGGAAGCCCTGCAATGTTAAAGGCTGATGTAAGCGAGACTTCAATCGTTATAAACAACATCAGCCAGACAGGTGCACAGGCTCGTTTCTATTATGCTGTACAGAGCCAGACAGAGGCTGGTTCCGAAGGATATACAATATCTAATGTATTGCTGTCGGGAGCTCCATACAACCTTCCGTTCTATGAGTCGTTTGCAAACAGCACACAGCAGAGCGGTCCTTGGACTGTAGCATCGAAGGGTGCCGGTAAGTTCGGTATTACAAATACTCCGTCTCAGGATAATGACAATGGTGCTGTTGTATGCTATCCAAGTGTTATTGGCTACGAGGGTTACCTGTCAAGTCCAAAGATGAAGCTCAGCAACGCTAACCATCCTATCGGTTCGTTCTACTATTATTGCACCCCAGGAAAGGATATCGGCGTTGATGTTAAGGTAATAAAAGAAGGTGGCGACACTATTCTTGTCAAGAGATTCGATTTCCTTGATGAGACAGGAGCGACAGGCTTCCGTCTTGGCAAGTTCGACTTGAACGAATTCAAGAATGACCGTTATGACCAGGTTCTGTTCAACTTCTATTTCAATGAGGTCGGCACATCTATATTGCTGGACAATATTATCATTGAAGACATGAAGGCAAATGACCTGAAGGTAACGCTTTCCATACCGGTAAGTCTGCGTAATGGTCAGGCAGCAACAGCAACAGCTACTGTAGAGAACTTGGGTGAGAATGCGGCATCAGGCTATCAGGTCGGCTTGTATCATGACGGCAAGCTGCTTGACTCTAAGGCAGGTGAGACGATTGCTTCTGGTGAGAAGAAACAGTATGAGTTGCAGTTCGAAGCAAGCAAGGTAGACAATGCGGCTATGACTCTGTGTGCAAAGGTTGACTATGACAAGGATGAGGACATCTCAAACAATACTTCTGTTGAACGCACAGTATTCGTATACTCTCCTACATATCCAGTAGTTACCGATTTGGCAACCGATGGCAAGCAGCTCACATGGACAGGAGTGAAGGTTAGTGAGGAGCCTATAACAGATGGCTTCGAGACTTATTATCCTCTTGAGAAGACATGTATCGGAGACTGGAGTCTGATTGATGGTGACGAGGGTGAACCATATACCTTCGGCTTGAATTATGTGGAGTCGTTCCGTACTCCTTCTGCTTATATCGTGAACAACCCACTTGCAATAGGATATGACTTGGAATATGATCCGTCATGGGGATCACACAACGGTGAACAGTATCTGGTGGCATTTGCTGTAGATCCTAATACAACGCTTAAGAACGGTAATGACGACTGGCTCATCTCTCCATTGCTGTCAGGCAAGGCACAGACCGTAAGGGCTTGGTTGAAGAGCTATAGCGATAGGTATGGCTTGGAGAACTATGAGGTGCTTTATTCAACCACAGGCAAGAGTAAGGATGATTTCGTCTCGCTCTTCACAGGTGAGGCTCCGATGGATTGGACTGAAATAAGCGCAGCTCTGCCAGAGGGTACTAAGTATTTCGCTATCCGCCATACTTCAAGTGACAAATATATGTTCATGATTGATGACGTGACTTATATTCCTGGTGGTTTGACCGTTAAGGGATATAATATCTACCGCGACGGCAGCTTCTTGGCTAATGTTGATGCTTCTGCAACAAGCTATAGTATTGAGGGTGTAGAAGGAATTCACGATTATGTAGTTACTGTCGTTTACGAGATTGGAGAGTCTGGTGCTTCAAACAAGGTATCTGCTGGTACTGCTGGAATACAGAATGTTAATGGTTCTACAGCTGTAGTGACAAGCAGAAACGGCCATATCTATGTACAGAATGCATGTGGCAAGTCTATAGAAATCTATACTTTGTCAGGCGTAAGAGTATTTGCCGTTAGCGGACGTGACAATGTGGATGCAACGGTTGCTCCTGGAGCCTATGCAGTAAAGGTAGGTAACGATGCTTTCAATATCGTTGTAAGCAAATAAGCGTAAGCTTTTGAAATAACAAGAGACCCATTTGTCTGGAAACAGATAGATGGGTTTTTTGTTTACAAGTTGACGAGTTTACAAGGAGGATACTAAATAATAACATATATTTGTAACTTCTAATATTACTTACTAATAAGCTGATAGAGAAGTATTTAGCATACTTTTAAGCATTGTTTTTACCACCTAAATTGACGAAGAACCGAAAATAAATTTCCTACGTATCTATTTTATAGTATATCACGTAGGAATAGAGTAGATGTAGGGGATTGTTCGCCTAACACCTCTCATTGCATCGTACGTACAGGTCTCGCATACGGCGCATCTTATTAGATTTTTCAACTAAGTTCACAAAGTTGTGGACCACAACTTTGTGAACTACTTTTTTTTCATTACCTTTGTAATATAATTAAATAAGGAGTAAAGATTATGGAGAAAGCTTTTGTATATGGCATGTCGGTCGGTGGTAATAACTTTACAGACCGAATTGAAGAAACCAAGCGTATCAAGCTTGACTTTGAAAATGGCATTAATGTTATTCTTATATCTCCAAGACGCATGGGCAAGACCTCACTTATTAAAAAGGTAATTTCAGAGGTTGACAATCCTATGATAAAAATAGTCTATATGGACATTTATGATTGCCGAAGTGAATATGATTTCTATAATCGATTTGCCGAAACAATCATGAAGTCCACTGGCAACCATTTGGAACAAGTCATGGAGAATATCAAGCGTTTCTTGGTTAGAGTTTCACCAAAGCTTTCATTTAGCCCTGAACCCAATTCAGAGTTTTCTATATCATTAGGAATAACGCCCAAGGATTATTCTCCAGAGGAAATATTGAATCTTCCTGAACGTATTGCTAAGGAACAGGGCGTTCGTCTGGTAGTATGCATTGATGAGTTTCAGCAGATAGGTGAGTTCACAGACTCGCTGACTATACAAAAACGTCTACGCGGTGTTTGGCAGCACCATCAAAATGTATCTTATTGCTTCTTTGGCAGCAAGAAGCACCTGATGGAAAAATTTTTCCAAAGTCGTCGTATGCCTTTCTATCAGTTTGGCGAGATGCTGCATCTCAAGTGTATTCCTACGGAATATTGGGTTCCATTTATCTGTTCTCGATTCGAGAAGTACGGCAAGAAGATAACAGAAGAATATGCAGGCAGAATATGCCAAGTGGTAAAGAATTACTCATCTTATGTGCAGCAACTTGCATGGAACGTTATGGCTGAAACAGAAAAAGAAGTAAACGATGAAAGTTTCAAAGAAGGCTTGAATGCTCTGTTGGAGCAAAACAGCAGTCTTTTTATACAACAGACAGAGGGGCTTACAACCTATCAGCTCAACTTCATTCGCCTTTTGTGCAAAGACATACATTCAGGATTTACAACTCAAACGGTTTCTGAAATATATCCTCTCGGCAGCAAGTCAAACATAGACCGTATAAAGAAAAGTTTGGTTGACAAAGAGATTATCACCGTTGAGAAAGATGGTATATTCCTTGCTGATAGTGTATTTGAACTTTGGTTTAAAAGAGAAATGATGTAGTCTATAGCCGACACTGTGGGCTTTTATGTTATTGTCATGCCCGACACACAAATGAAAATAGGAGGAAACGTGTTTCAGTTTCCTCCTATTTATTAGATGGTCGTTATAATTTACTTTATTACAACTTTCTTGCCGTTCATAATATAAACACCTTGCTTCAGACCATTTGTGTCGGTAGCGTTGATGCGAACCTTCTGACCGTCGATGCTGTAGATGTCTGTATTATTGTTCAGACCGTTGTTGATACCCTTTATACCTAATGTAGTGTCTTCCTCAATGCTGAACTTAGTAATATACAACGAGCCGTTAGACTTCTCGCTTACTACATGGAATCCAATGCCAAGCAACATGTCTTTTTCAGCCTTTACAGAGAAGGTGTACTCTTCCTCTTCCTTGCTTGTA
>URLQ01000149.1 GCA_900548745.1 uncultured Prevotella sp. | reverse complement strand
AAACTTGAGCGATATTTTTTTGATGTATATATACTAGCATCGCGGATACGCTTACGACTTTTGAGTGGTAAGTCTATGACTTTTAGGGACTAAATCATAGTTTTTTTTGATTCCATCTCCCATATTCAACAACAATAGGCATGCTGCAAGGAAGCAACATGCCTATTTGTTGTTGTTAAAGTAAAAATCACTTTACCAAGACCTTTACTGTCCTGCCATCAGACAGCTTTATGATATTCAGACCAGACACCGGTGCCGTTGTTTCCATACCCTCAATAGTGTAACGGGCAACCTGATGCGACTCGTTGTCAGCAGCCATACCGTCAATGCCCGACACACTTGAATACCTCATGCCAACAGCATTGTCAATCTTATTGTCCGAATAGTCATTACCATTATGGCCGTTCAGGAAAGCGACAAACTGGAGATTTTTCTTTTCCCAGCCAGTGAAGATGTCAACATCAAATTTCTTTTCAAATGAATAATCATCGTTCCATTCCACCTTGTCACCCCAAGTGCTGTTATAATACCTTATCACATGCATATGGCGATACCCCTTCGGTGCGCTGTTCTGCTCCACAGGCATGATGCTGTCTTCCAGCAGATAGAGAGTAAGATAACTGTTGTCCAAGTCATAAGCCTCGTTGCATTTTCCCTTTACAACGACAGAAGCCTGCCCGATGCCTCCATCGTATGTCACGTCCATCTGCAACTGCGAGTTAGACTGCTTATTCAACAGAATCTGTGCATAGCCCGATATCTGTGCATAGACTACAGGCAGGAATACATTTCCCGTCTTGGAATCGTCATCATCCGGTATGGCGTCGCAGTCTCTGTTGAACATCATTGCCGGAGCAAAGGAGTTGAGCATTCCGTTGAACATCAATCCATACATCTCTTCATCGCACGGCTGTGTGAGCCAGTCGGTACCGTAAGCTGAATGATGAGCCACGGCAAACACCCTCTCCTTATCGAGCGAAGCAAGTGCCTTGTGCAAATCGGCAGCCACGCGAGGACAGTTTCCGCACTTTTCTGTAGTAAACTCCTCTATCACCACATTGCGTGGATAAAACACCTGTGGCACACCTAAGAAGCCGTTTGCCGTTTTATTCTCTGCGGTGTTCTCGTTGCCGTTCACCTTTGTAATCTCTATCTTCACCGCCTTCTTTCCGTAAGAGTCAACGGCTGGGATAACAGCATTGAAAGTTCCTGTATTACCAGGCTCCAGGGCATTCTCAAGAGTAGCCTCCTGCTCAGCAGAAGCCTTGCCGTCGACAGAAACCACATAATTCAGCTTGCTCACGGCATCCTTTCCGTTGTTTGTCACTTTCACCTTTGCTTCAGCCGGTTTGTTGATTTCTCCCTGAACCACCTTGAAATCAAACGTCGTGACGCTGTACTTTTCAATGCTTCCCTCTATAATGACCTGGATGCTGAGATTACCAGTCCGCGTACCTATCTCATGCCAGTATTCACCATTTCCGCTGTCACCATATATCAATATAGGCATCGTGGTTATCCCCTCCTCCACAACAGAAAGAGGGAAACACTCTGCTGAGTAATACAGTCCCTTCATCCTTGTCTTCTGCGCAAAGTCGAAGCCCACAAGAATACTCTTGTCCTTTTCTATATAATAAGGTGTATTCAGAGCCACGTTGTTCCAGTCAGCTACGGTAGATGCCACATCCTGCGAAACGACGTCTTCTCCCTCATAACCATTTGTAAGAGAAGTGATGAACACACGCGACTTGTCCAACTTGTAGCTGAGACCGAATCTCACATTAACGATTTTCATCCCCACATAAGGCTTGAGCATGTCGGCAGTAAGCTTTATGGCAGCCTTGCAGTGTTCGTTCTCTCCCCACTCCGGCAAGCCGAAGCCTTTTCTGTTGAGCTTATCAGAAAGATAATAACCGAGTAGTTGCTGGTTGTCGGCAAGTTCTGCTTTTGCCGACGCTTGCGCATTCATAGTCAGTGCCATCGTGAATGCAACGAGTACGAGTAAAAGTTTCTTCATAAAAAAGTGTTTTCATTAAGTGTGTTATTATTACCTTGCAAATATATAACTTGTATGTCTTTCTGCAAAGAAAAAGCGGAAATAATTAATCATTTTATAAACATTATTAATTGTAAAACATACACAATGAACATTGTTTTGTAGATAAAATAACTTTTTATGCCTAAATACTTGTTTGTGAAAACTAATTTACATATATTTGCAGCGATCTTTAATAATAACACCAAAAATATAATAAGTGGCAATGATTCATGCTACAAAATGACTAAGAAAAAAAGAAAACATTTAAAACTATGAGAAAAAAAAACATTATTAATTGCTGCACTTGCATTATCATCGCTTGGCATACATGCCGAAGAGGGAGTGATAATCCACATGCAAGACAACAGTAAAGTCGGGTTCGTCTTTAGCAACGAGCCAGTTTTAAAGACCGGGGCAACGCTGGTAATCAAAACGACAACAGAGGAAGTGAGCTATGAGTACTCACAAGTGAAAGACGTTTGTTTTGGAGATATCACGACAACAGCCATCGGTTCAGTCAACAACAATACCGTGAAAAACCTCTTCAGACTGACACCTTCAGGACTTGAGGTTGAAGGACTCGGACAAGGAGAGCAGGTTTTTATCTACAGCCTTGACGGAAAGCTTATCAACATGGCGACAAACACTAACGGTAAAGCCAACATTACATTGCCGGATAACGACAAATCAGTTTATGTAGTTCGTACAAGCAATGGCACTTCTTTTAAATTCAACAGAAAATAAACCTTTAAATCAGAAACAATTATGAAAAAGATATTTACTCTTGCCCTTCTCGCATTAGCAACAATAGCAACAAATGCACAGACAAAACATACTGTCAACGTTTGGGTTGACGGACAGAAAACAACAATAGAGAATGTAGACAGCCTTACTTTCACAGAGGACGAAAAGCCTGAGCCTGCTATGGAATATGTAGACCTCGGACTAAGCGTGAAATGGGCAACATGCAACCTCGGCGCAACAAAGGACGACGAGATCGGAAACTATTACGCATGGGGCGAGACTGAACCGAAAGTAGAATATTCTGAAAACACTTGGAAATTCAATTCTGAAAACAGAACAAAATACAACGACGACGACAACAAGCTTGTTCTTGACCCGGAGGATGACGCAGCTACTGTAGCTCTCGGAGCTGACTGGAGAATGCCAGACTATACAGAACTGGAGGAACTGATGCAGGAGTGTGAGTGGACTTGGACTACAGACAAAGAACGTCCGGGCTTCCTTGTAAAAAGCAACAAGAACGGAAACACCATATTCATTCCTACATCTGGTAGTGTAGACGAGTCTGGAGAAGCATACGGAACAAGCAAGTATGTACAGATGTGGACCAGCGAGCGTCCGACAGGAAGCACATATCCTTATAACCTCTTCGCTGTTAAGGCTGGTTCGAAGATCAGCAACACCTATGGTTATATTGGAATGCCTATCCGTCCTGTATACAAAGGAAAATAATAATACACACCTTATAACAACGGACTTTTCCAAGTCAAGAAAAGCCCGTTGTTTTTTATAAACACTTCTAATACACACCTAAAAATAATACACTTTTAAGCTTATGAAGAGATTATTTACAGCAGCGGCAATGTTCATTACCGCATTAACATCGTTCGCACAGGATCTGACACAGGTTATAACAGAAAAACCTGATGGTAAGGAATATGTTCTTTACGGTAAGACAAGCGGTTGCACAGAGTTCTGGGGACAGATGTTCCCTTACGAACTCGACGGTTCTGCAACAAGTGCTGTTTTCGCAGAAGACGGAACAGTTTATCTCTATAATCCTATATCCGGCTATAACGCCAAGACATGGATAAAAGGAAAGCTTGACCCCGAGAACAATATCGTCACCTTCACCCTTCCACAGACTATCGAGAAGGAAGAAATCCTGGACGAGAACGGAACGGCATACACCGATTATATTATAGGATACAAGATGTCGTACAGCGAGGAACTCAACACATACCTTGTTACACCTGCCGACCAGGAGCTGCAATACACCTGGGACGGCAAGGAACTGAAGATGCTCGACGACCAGTTCATCGGTATAGCAAGTCCTGACGGCTCATGGCACGGTATCGGCGACAAGGCACAGGCATACAATGTCATGGAGGACAAGACCGTTGCTCCGAAAGACGAGAATAACGTCATTTCATATATGATGAAATACAATACCAAAGAAAACATAGAGGCTACACAGCCTATCTTCGTGAAGGTAGAAGGCGAGGACGTATATGTGAAAGGCATGTCAAAGAGCGTGTCGGGAGCATGGATAAAGGGAAAGCTGAACGGTGAGAATGTTACATTCGCCGGAAAGCAGTATCTGGGTATCGACACTGATATGGCATCACACAACTACTTCATGCCGTTGGACAAGGACACACCTAAGGAAAGCGTAACATTGTCTTTCAATACAACCGATATGACGATGACTACATCTGAGCTCCTTACAATCAACTATGGCAAGAACACAGTGAAGACCTTGGAATACTTCAGCGAGCCGATGTTCTTCCCGTGGGAAGACCCGAAACAGGCTCCTGCCGCTCCTGTTATCAAGGAATGCAACCCTGAAAACGGAGACTATTCTTCATTCACATTCTCATTGCCTATGAAGACAGAAGACGGTATATACCTCGACGCACAAAAGCTCTACTACAACATCTATTATGATGATGAGCTCTTCACTTTCACAACATCTCCTTATGCTACTTTCGATAAGGATATGACCGATGTTCCTTATGACTATACAGACCAGGACTACTTCATTACGAAGGCAGGAAATGACCGCATCATCTATACCTTCAAGAAGGGATTCAAGAAGTTAGGCGTTCAGTGCTTCTATCTTGACGGAGAAAACAAGCTGAAGTCTAAGATGGCAGAATGGAGTAACCCAACGGGTATTGAAAACGTTGCAGCGGAAGACGGAACCGTTACATGGACTGACATCAGCGGCAGAGCCGTGAACAAGCCTGCAAACGGTATATTCATCAAGACCGTGAAGAATACAGACGGCACGACAACTGTCAGCAAGCATGTTTTTAAGTAAGACGAGTTGACAAGTTAACGAGTAAACGAGTTGACAAGGATATTTGCATTACCTGTTCAAGGCTGCGAGCAGCAATCATCAAGGAGAACTAATCTCCTTGTCTACTTGTCTACTCGTCTACTTGTCTACTCATAAAAGAAAAAAGCACACTGCACATTTATTGGCAGTGTGCTTTTTTCTTTTATGTAATTGCTAAATAATCGTAACAAAGAAGACACAAATTTGCTGCGGAGAGAACAAGTAACGAATATTTTTCGTAACTTCGCATCATAATACTAATACTAACATAATATATTACGATTATGGCAAAAGGCGGAAAAGGAAGAAGAAGACTGAACAAAAAGCAGATTGCAGAGAAACTGCAGGACTTCTTTGTTCAAAATCCAGATAAGCAACATAGTTTTAAAGAGATATTCAGAGCACTCAGACTCGACACGCATCCGGCAAAGATGCTTGCCGTCGACGTGATGGAAGAGATGGCATGGGACGACTTCCTGGTAAGGAAAGGAGACAGCGCATACCAACTGAACATGAACGGACAGGTGCAGGAAGGCACCTTCCAACGCAAGCCGAACGGCAAGAATACTGTCATTCCCGACGATGGAGCAGCACCAATCTTCGTGGCTGAGAGAAACTCCATGTTCGCCCTCACCGGCGACAAGGTGCAGTTTACTCTCATGGCTCGCCGCAAGAACCATATCCGAGAGGCTATGGTGACAAGCATCATCAAGAGGGCTAAGGATACCTTCGTGGGCAGACTCCGCGTGGAGAAGGACTTCGCTTTCCTTATCTCCGACGGCAATATCTTCGTCAACGACGTTATCATACCCAAGCGCAAGCTGAAGGGAGGAAAGAGCAACGACAAGGCTGTGGTAAAGATTACACAGTGGCCGACGAAGGACAACAAGAACATGATCGGCGAGGTGGTTGACGTGCTTGGCGAGACTGGCAACAACGATGCGGAGATGAATTCCATCCTCGCACAGTACAGCCTGCCATACAAATATCCGAAGAACGTGGAGGATGCGGCGGAGAAAATCGACCCTACCATAACGGAGGAGGACTACAGGGAGCGCGAGGACTTCCGCAATGTCACCACCTTTACCATTGACCCTCACGATGCCAAGGACTTCGACGACGCCCTGTCCATAAGGGAGCTGTCGAAAGGACTATGGGAAGTGGGAGTACACATTGCCGACGTGTCGCACTATGTCACCGAAGGCTCCGTGATAGACAAGGAGGCGGTGAAGCGCGCCACAAGCGTATATCTCGTAGACCGCACCATACCGATGCTTCCGGAAAGACTGTGTAACTACATCTGTTCTCTGCGTCCCGACGAAGAGAAACTGACATACAGCGTTATCTTCGACATGAACGAAGAGGGCGAGGTGCTGCGCTGGCGACTTGTCCACTGCGTGATAAAGAGCAACCGCCGTTTTGCCCACGAGGA
>URLQ01000148.1 GCA_900548745.1 uncultured Prevotella sp. | reverse complement strand
GAATTTCTAAATGATGACAAAATCACGTGTTTACAGAGACCTGCTGCATTTGCCATAAATGGCGTATATTGGCGTACTGAATGATGCGGTAATTTATGCAGATGGATTGATTATTTATGCAAAATTTGTTTGTATTATTTGTGTTTTATATCAATCTTTCATCGTCATATAACAAAGTTGTATATTGCACCATGACTTTCTGAGGCATGCAAACCAGTCCTCCCCGCTTTAGGGGGAGCTAGAGGGGGTCGGTAATTTCTAAACTATTCACAGATCTTTCCTCCGGCTCATAGGATATCACAGGACTCTCAAGAGGCGGACAAACCAGTCCGTCAAATACAGTTAAAAAGAGATAGTGCCGTAATATCTCATAGCAAGTCACCTATTTTATTTTAGATATAAAACAAAACTCCTTAAACGGAATCACTTAATTTCTCTTAAATGAACCACAAAACATAAAAAAATGTCTACTTTTCTTTTTCGTTTTCCCAATTATTTTTTATACCTTTGCACGTGGACTGTATAGCCAGACTGTTGTCGTCAGTTTTAGACGGGTTCTACTTTGACGGCAGGATTGGCAGCCTAAGCCATGCTGAGTGTAGTGAAGTCAACAATGACATATTCTATACGAAAGCGGGCATTGGGTGGGAAGACAGTCCAGACATAGAAGGCGTTTATCTGACGCTATGTTTAAGACTTCCTGTAATCTTGCAAATTCACAGTATATTTTGGTCTTGAACGTGGTCAACGGTAGATGTCCCGGGTGTGATTATATCAATCCCGTGGAGACCTCTGTATGCATGGTTTGTATTCTTTTGAGTACAATCAATGTATTATATTGGTCTCTTTACGGTATGGTTTTCATATTGGCGTGGGCTCTGACGTTGTCTGTTCAACCAAAATAGGCAGTTGCAAGAGCCTCAGGAAGTGGAATAGACAACAGGACGATTCCACGCTTTTTAGTGTCGCAACTAAACTGATTTCTGTCTAGAGAAAAGTTTGCACCGATATGAAAGTCGATGAACGGACATCAGACGATGTTCGCACCAAAGGAGGTGGTGAAACTCCTCCCTGCGCCGGACTTGCCTCCTGCGCCCTCCCCGAAGCTCAAAGCACAGTTTCCGCCGAGAGTTCACAAACAGGGGCGTCCACCAGAAATGCACTTTTGGCAACTGACGGAACAGCGAGCGAAGAGCGAAAGCTTGTTTGCGCTATTCCGAGTCGTGACGGAAGAAGGGGCAATGCCCCAACTAAGCCTAAAGCACAACGAGAGGCTGATATTCCTCATTGGTATGCCTTACGAACTACTTATGGCAGAGAGAAAAAGGCATACGACTATATGTCAGCCAAAGGCATCACGGCTTTCTATCCTACCAATAATGTAGTAAAAGTAATTAACGGCAAGCGCAAGGTCGTCACCGAATCTCTATTGCCAAACATCTTCTTCGCCTACGGTACCGAAGAACAACTCAAATCTTTTGTTTACGACAACGTAAACCTCCCCTTCCTTCGTTTTTATTATCGCCACGTCCATGTTGGCGGCAGAATAGAGAAAACTCCATTGATAGTCCCCGACAGTCAGATGGACAGTCTGAAAATCATCTGTTCTGCCGATGCTGACAACACCATCGTATCATTAACAGAAGTGCCAAAGTTCGAAAAAGGACAGCTGGTAAGAGTTATTGACGGCGCATTCAAGGGTGTGGTAGGAAGAGTCGCAAGGTGGCAGGGGCAACAGAGGGTTGCCGTCGTAGTGGATAACTTGCTAACGGCTGTAACGGCGTATGTGCCGAGTGCGTTTATTGAAAAAATCATTTAGACTAATGGAAGTCAAAAAGATATATACAGAAGACTTGCAAATAGCTAAAGCCCTTATACAAAGGGATAATATGGTTACACGCAAGTATTTTTACCAACACTGCTTTCCTCTTTTCAAGTCCATATTCGACAACTACTATACGGATTGTACAGACTACAAGGAGTTTATTGATGAGATCTATATAGTTGTATTAACTCCAAGTAAGATTACAGGCAAATGCCAGATGGAGAATTATAGAGGTGAAAGTTCATTAGCAAGTTGGATAAAGACAGCTTGTTTGTTCTATTGCTATAAGAAATATGAACTGAAACAGCGTATGCCTGTTCATAAACCATTACCGCATAATACTGAAGAAGAAGACGGAGAAGGCGCAATAAGTGATAGAAAAAGTGATGAATCACTCTCTAATCCAATAGACTTTAGTGACATGAATCGTGCAGATGTCGAAACGTTGCTCAGCTTGATGTCCAACGTGAGATACCGCAACATTATTCGTTTGCTCTATCTGGAACAGAAGTCGCACAAAGAGACTGCCGAGGCTCTTGGTATGTCAATGGATAATTATTATAACAAAAGGATTTTGGCAGAGAAACAATTCAAACAAGTTTGCAGAAAGGAGGCAAGACATGCTTAAACATACATCACTACCGAGTATAGAAGAGTTTGCTGCATTCCTCGACGGCAACCTATCAGCAAATGATATGCAGCAGTTTACGAAGTTGGCAGCACATGACGATGCTTTACACCAGTTGTTGCATGCAAATTCCGTTGTTGATGATACGCTCGATGGTTTTAAGGATGCAGATTTGCAATTGCCGGCAGACTTAATGAATGCAGATTTTGAATTGCCCGAAATACCTTCTTCAGACGATGCATCTACACTTGTCTCACCTTCGCCCGAGCCTATGGACAATATGCTTGTTGCCGCATGTGCAGATGATGACATTTCTGCTTATTCAGATATAAACCAAGATGAACATATAAATATAGGAGAAGACATACTTGATAATTCGTCACTAACAATGCCTGACAACGATGGCTTTGACAATAATGATGATTTGTCTGGCTCATTCTCCAACGACATATTAGACACATAACTTATGGATATACCTATAGCATCACAGAACATAAGATTCCCAGGCTACGGCATGTTTTGGGTGGCAAACTCCATCAGCTCTACACTATTGGGATGGAACAACCGCCGTTTGCAAGACAAGGCGCACGAACGGAATCAAGAGTTTCAGTTAGAGATGGAACGAGCTCGCCGCATTACTGACGATGAACGCATGCAAGAAGACATTGCCTTCAAGCGTAGACTCGTAGCCCTGGCTCGTGAACAGAGACAAGAAGTGTCTCGACTGTCCTTCAATGCGCAGATGCAAGCCATTGAGCTAAAATACTATTTGCAATATTGTTGGCCGCTCGATCCATTGTTGCCTCAAACTATCTTGCACGAGATACGTAGCGAAGCAACTAACATAGCACCACATTTGAATGTAATTCTGATGCATGCCCCTCTGTTGCCATTACGGGCTTACGGAACAGATGCCAATGCTGCAGATGCCCAAATATACAAGGAGTTGGAATATACTGTCAAAAAGAATGATATTCCTCTTATCGGGAACGTTGATTTCCGCAAGGATGCTTGCTTGAAGCCTGATTTGTCTGGAGGCAATGCCAGCATAATGAATATCCACTTCCTGATGAGCCAAATGCCAACCTTGGTAATTTCTCCTCAATATAGTGATGGCAAAATGTATCTGAGTGGTGCGGTATGGGAACCGCAGGCTTCGCGTCCCCTCATTCGTCCGCTTCTCAACTTTGATTATAATCCTGTTGAAGCTGAAAAAGACATAGAATATCGCAATGAGGTGATAGAATTGTTGCATACCTGCGTATCTGTTATTACAGGTGCTGTTCGTGACTCCTATATGTTGCTGACGCAAGGTAAAAAGCCGACATTGCCCACTTTGTTGAATGACAAAGAGCATGCTGATATGAAACGTATCATAATGGGCAATGCCGAGTTAAAAGCATTCATAAAGGGAGAGAACGACAACATCCTTGCTGCGCTTGATGAAGAGAATACACCACAGTTGCTGGACGTGTTCGATAAGAATGACATCGAGGCAATAAAAGAACAAGTAAAGTCAAACACTTTGTAAAATGATATTGATATGGCAATAGGTGCTATAACCATGATACTCGCCAATGTTGGATTGCAAATCTACAACAATTGGTGTGGCAGTCGTCAAAATGCTGCGCTTCAACAGAAGCGGGAAGAGTTTGAGCGTGCTGCAAAAGACCGTAACAAGGAGCACATGTGGCGGCTTTTGCGCGAAGGACAGGAAATGGCTCTACAGTTAGAGAATGAAAAGCATGCTGACAGACTCAATGAACTGAAGGACGAGGTTGACCATCTTTTGGAGAAGCTAACTTATGAGACCACAATCAGTAACTGGCCTCTGAAGGTACTCCCCATTGTGATGAAGAACCAAGCCTTTGGCAATCTCTTGGCAAATCAAGAGGAGAATGTTGCCATGCACGTCATCTTCACTCGTTCCAACTACGATAAGTTCAACAAACTGGTCTATCCTGTTGTCGAGAAACAATTGGAACAGTATTGTGACAAGCATTGGAGTACTATGACCGACCATCCTATTCTCTTCTATAGTGGGGCATGGAAACCCATGGTCAATCCTACCGATGTGCAAGTAACAGCCATGCGTGAGGAGTTGAAGAATCTCCCCACCTTACTCATCACTCCTTTCTTCCGTCCCAATGACGGCAAGTTAGTATTCCAACTGCACATGTGGGGCGTAGGAGCTAACAGTACCGACAAATTCGATGTTCCCGAAATAGAGTCAACCGACTTTCAACGTTCATTTAATAATCAAGACGATTACGATAACGAAGAGGGTTTGCTCGAAGAAATCGTTGAAGACCTCGTCCCTTACCTTGAATGTATTATAGGTTATATGGCAGACACATACTTCTGGTCTTCAGCAGGCTTGGCTCCGCATCTACCTTTGCTACTTACAGGTGGGGCGATTAATACGGATGGGATGAAGTATTTGGTGGAAGAGGCTAAGGGCTATTTTGAAACATTAGCGAAAGAAGAAGAACAGTATTCAAAATATCAACCTTTTGCCGAAACAAAAGCCTTAAATTTGTACGATGGAACGTCTTGTTTTTATCAAGACGATTGTCGAAAGGTAAAGTTGGAAAGTATTTTCATTTCGTATAGTTCTCAACATACAGCACGTGATTTTTATTCTATGGCAGAATGTCTTGATGTGAACTACTTTGCAAAAGAAGATTTGCCATTCATTCGCAAGTTTCGTAGTTTATATCAATATGATAGCTATCAAAAGGCGTTAGAAGAAATACAAACAGTTCTTGAGGCTGTTGATTTTGATTATTCAATATTAGAATCGACAGATATTGCCTATTTGGAAAAACTTGCTAATGAGGATAATGGTGCTGCGATGTTTCGACTGGGAGAGATTTATGAATATTCGATAGGAGTGAAATTTGATGATAAACTAAGTGTGGAGTATTATAAAGAAGCTCTTGATTCTAATTTTGCATTAGCAAGGATTCAGACATCGAAATGTTTGCTTCCTTTGCAGCGAAAAATCATTGTATATTTAATTAGCAAAGGTATAATTCAAGCCTATACAACAATTTTTAAAAATGGAAATGCGGTTGGAATAAATTTGTTATCATTACCCAAAGATGTCATTTGTAAGCATCCTATGTTAGAATACCTTTTCGCTTGTCAATTAATTGAGAAAGGGAAATTATATGAAGCAGAACGCATGCTACAGGCATCTGCCAATTCAGGCTACATAATTGCACAAGAAAAACTGCTTGATGTTTATAAGGGAAATGAAGGATTTCAAGAAAATTCAAAACTACATTTTCTTTATGCAGAAAAAGCAATGCTTCAAAATAGTCCTAAAGCAACGTATGATTTGGCATTGTGCTATATGAACGGCTATGGCACTCAGCAATCAACAAGTGTAGGTATGATGATGATGGACAAGGCTATAGAATTAGGGAATTCTGAAGCAATAAGAATAAAATCACTATTAAATACAATATGATATGGATACATCACAGCTAAAAGCAATAGGCATAGAGGAGGCTGAAGCCGAGTTGCTTATGAAAGTAAGAAAAGCGACAAAAGGTAAACATACAAATAATTTCCAAGAAATTTATACGCTATGTGCTGAAAGTGGACTTTTCTCTAAAGAAGAATTATCAAGACTTCAAGGAAAAAACGATGGTCGAGAATCTTTTCTTGATGTAATTGTAAAACTAATAAAGAAACTTTTTAAAGTATGAATGAACAACTAAAAGGAACTCCGTTAGCACAGTTTATGAGCTATATGGAGAGTAAGTTAAAGCCAAAGGAGTTCGAAGAGTTTCGAACCAAGGTTCAGGCAGAACTCTTAGATCGTGCCCCTGTTGTTGCTATAATAGGAAAGGCTGGAGTAGGCAAAACAACGACAATCAACAATTTATTTGATGTTGATGATTATGTTGCAGAGGCATTGTCTTTTGACGAAAAGGGACATATCGGTGATGTCCGTCGAGGTACTACAACGGCAATTCGCAAACGCTTTGATTTGAAAATTGGTATAGGCCTTGATATTATAGACCTTCCTGGTTTGGGAGACGATATTCGTAAAGATAAGGAGCTAAAGTTTCCCACCCTTTATATGGTGGATTAATTTGATTTAACTAATTGAATAT
>URLQ01000147.1 GCA_900548745.1 uncultured Prevotella sp. | reverse complement strand
TACAGCAAGACTGGCCGTCGCAGAAAACGGTTCTTCAGTTCCGTGTTGAGCAGGTCAAAATATATTGCATTTGGAAATTTTTGGCGCAAGAAAGTACTTTTTCCTGTCTGGCGGGCACCAAAAAGAAATATACTGTCTTCTAATTCATTGTTTATCTGACATATACGATTAATCATAATGCTTTATCTTTCTATTATATATTCTCGTTTTCAATGAAAGCACGAAATAGCACTTCCGATTTTCAATGAAAATACGAAGTAGCACTTCCGATTTTCAATATTTTTTATTGGTGCAAAGTTGCAATAAAATTATTGAAATTGCAAGCGTTTCGTAGTTTTTTTCTTGTCCGTAACAAACGAAGTATGACATGACGCTGTTTTAACATATTCATACTACAGAAGTGTTACCAAAAATGATTAAATATCGACTCTACAACTACCGCGTTGAGCAAAAAATATCGCATCAACAGTAACTTATTAATTTTATTTTATTACCTTTGCACCGTTTTATTAAACATTTTGCAATGGCTTTTGCAATAAATTAAGCCGTTTTGTAAGACACACAAATAAGGCAAACGCATAAAATAAAGAAATACAAACACATAAAATATGGATAACGTCAACGATCTTTTCGCCACGCTCAGCTCGTGTCTTTGGGGCTGGCCCATGATAGTACTGCTACTTGGCACCCACGTTTTTCTTACCATCCGCCTGCGTTTCCCGCAACGCAAGCTGTTCACAGCCATACGTCTTTCCGTTCAGCGCGACAAATCGCAGAAAGGTGAAGTGTCGCAGTTTGGAGCACTTGCCACTGCCCTTGCCGCCACCATCGGCACAGGCAACATCATTGGCGTTGCCACAGCGGTGGCTTTAGGCGGTCCGGGAGCGGTGTTCTGGTGCTGGCTAACAGGTGTGTTCGGCATCTCTACTAAATACTCCGAGGCGTTGCTTGCCATAAAATACAGGGTAAAATCCGAAAGTGGGCGCATGCAGGGTGGTCCGATGTATACTTTGGAGCGCGGTTTGGGATGGCGCAAGATGGGAATTCTGTTTGCCGTTTTCACTGCCATTGGCGCTTTCGGCATAGGCTGCACGGTACAGGCAAATGCCATTTCCACAATAATGCACGCCTCATATGGAATAAGCACCGAAGTGTGTGGCGGCGTACTGATGCTTCTTGCAGCGGCAGTTATCATAGGCGGCGTTCGAAGCATCTCAAGAGTGTGCAGCATGCTGGTTCCGTTTATGGCACTGCTTTATGTGTTGGGATGCATCTATATATTATATGCAAATGGCAGTTATGTCGCACCGGCACTAAAGCTGATAATAAGTTCGGCATTTTCTCCTGAAGCAGCAGGTGGCGGCTTTGCAGGCGGCTCCGTCATCATGGCAGCCCGCTACGGCATTGCACGTGGTCTTTTCAGCAATGAGTCGGGACTCGGCTCCGCACCTATCGTTGCTGCCGCAGCACGCACCAAGAATCCAGTACGCCAGGCTTTGGTCTCATCCACCGGCACGTTCTGGGACACGGTAGTGATATGTGCTCTCACCGGACTTGTCATCGTAAGCAGCATCATCGCCTATCCCGACATCGACTATTCCGATGGTGCGGAACTGACGAAGATGGCGTTTTCAAAGATTCCCCTCATCGGACCGTTCATACTAAGCTTCGGTCTGCTCACCTTCGCCTTCAGCACCATTCTCGGATGGGGCTATTACGGCGAGCGTGCAGTAGAATATATCAAGGGCAAGCGCTGGACCCACGCCTACCGTCTGCTCTACATCGTGGCTGTCTTTGCCGGCAGTGTGGCCAACCTCACTATTGTGTGGAACATTGCCGACTGCATGAATGCCCTCATGGCCATACCAAATCTTCTGTCGCTGATTTGTCTTAACGGCGTAATCGTACACGAAACCCGCAAATATCTTTGGCGCGACAGACTCGACCGCGAGATGACTGAATGAAACAATGTTCCTCTTGTCAACTTTTGTCTTCACCCATCAAAAACAGAAAGTTACCTAATTTCTCATAGAAAGTTGGTAACTTTTGTATAGAAAGTCCATAACTTTCTCATAGAAATTAGGTAACTTTCTAAAATGGCATGACTGACAATGACAGATCTTCTCAACACATTAAACGACCTAATGACCGATTTGGGTTAAATAAAAAACTGATACCAATCAATCAGAGCTTAAAAAAACAATGTTTTTTGAACCGTTGTAAAGGATGATTCAAAATAATGTTGTATTTTTGCAAAAATCATACGTTCAACAACTATTCAGAGAGAATCAAACTATTCAGGAAACAATAGAATCATAAAATATAATATGGAAACAAACGAAAAGAAAGAGGAACAGATCCTTATACGCATTACAGGAAAGGACCGTCCAGGTCTTACTGCTTCTGTAATGGAAATCCTTGCACACAAAGATGCCAAGATTCTGGACATCGGTCAGACCGACATCCACTCCACCCTGTCGCTTGGCATACTGATACGAATCGACGATGAAGCATCGGGACAGGTAATGAAAGAACTGCTGTTCAAAGCAACAGAACTCGGAGTGAACATCGGCTTCGCACCTGTAACCGACGAGGAATACGAAAACTGGGTGGGCAGACAGGGCAAGAACCGATATATCCTGACCATCATAGGACGCACCCTGTCGGCAAAACAGATCGAAGCAGCAACGAAAGTAATAACGAAACAGGGACTGAACATCGACTCCATTCTGCGCCTTACGGGCCGAATGAGCATCAAACACCCGGCACGCAACGGCAAGGCAAGCATACAGTTCTCACTCCGTGGCACACCGGAAGACCGTCAGGCCATGCAGAAAGAACTGATGCACATCTCTTCGGAGATGGAGATTGACTTCTCTTTCCAGCGTGATGACATGTACCGTCGTATGCGCCGACTCATCTGCTTCGATATGGATTCCACACTCATACAGACAGAATGCATCGACGAACTTGCAGAACGCGCAGGAGTGGGAGACCAAGTAAAAGCCATAACGGAGAGCGCCATGCGTGGAGAAATTGACTTCAAGGAGAGCTTTACACGACGTGTGGCTCTGCTGAAAGGACTTGACGCAAGCGTAATGGAAGAGATAGCTCAGAATATGCCTATTACAGAAGGTGTAGACCGTCTGATGTTTGTTCTGAAACACTGCGGCTACAAGATTGCCATCCTAAGCGGAGGATTCACATACTTCGGAGATTTCCTCCAGCGCAAATACGGCATAGACTATGTTTATGCCAACGAACTTGAAATCGGAGAGGACGGAAAACTTACCGGACGCTATATAGGAGAAATCGTTGACGGACACCGCAAGGCTGAGCTTCTGAAGCTCATAGCACAAGTGGAGAAGGTGAACCTGGCACAGACCATTGCCGTGGGCGACGGTGCCAACGACCTGCCAATGCTCAGCGAAGCCGGACTCGGCATCGCTTTCCATGCCAAGCCTCGTGTGGTGGCAAACGCCAAGCAAAGCATCAACACTATCGGACTGGACGGCGTGCTATACTTCCTCGGATTCAAAGACAGCTATCTGGGCGAACAAGGAAACATCAATTGACTAACCCAAAATCGGTCATTTGGGATATAAGAAAAAGAATACTGAAGAAAGAAATGAAAAGACTATTATTGATGGCTGCCATCATGGCAGCTACCAATGCTGCTGCACAGGAAAGCAAACCGACACCGTGGTTCAGCAACATCAAACTGTCGGGCTACGGACTGGTGGAATACCAATATTCGGGACAGAAGGACAAAGAGGCCAACACCTTTGACCTAAGACTGGTGAGAGTGTCGCTCGACGGCAGGATTGCTGGTGACTTCTATTGGAAGGCACAGATGCAGATAAACGGCAATACCGCCACGAAGGGCAGCTCTCCAAGACTCGTAGACCTCTTCGCCGAATGGCAGAAATACGGATTCTTCAAGGTCAAGGCCGGACAGTTCAAACTTCCGTTCACCTTTGAGAATCCTATGCATCCCATCGACCAAGGCTTTATGAGCTACAGCCAGAACGTGAGCTGCCTGTCGGGATTCTCCGACCGCAGCGGACAGCACTCAAGCAATGGACGCGACATCGGTGTGCAGCTGCAGGGTGACTTTCTGAAGAATAAAAGCGGCAGAAACCTGCTACACTATCAGGTGGGCGTGTTCAACGGACAGGGCATCAACACAAAGGATGTGGACCAGCAGAAGACCATTGCCGGTGGCATCTGGGTAATGCCAGTTGAAGGAATGCGCATCGGTGTGTTCGGACTTGAAGGCTCCTACGCAAGAGAATGGAGCTATACCGACGACAGCAACATGAAGCACACAGAAAAGAAAAGTCTGCCTCAACACCGCTATGCCATCAGTGCGGACTACAAGACGAAGAGCGACTGGACTTTCCGCACCGAATACATACATAGTACGGGAGAGGGATTCAAGACTTCTGACAACGAGAAGAATGCAGACCTCAAGCTTAACGGTTACGGAAGCAAGGCAGACGGACTGTATGCCCTTGCCATAGCACCGATAAAGAAAGAGAAAGCGCACCTGAAGGCACGCTATAACATGTATCGCAGAGACGGCTCCTGGAACACATCAAAGACGATGTATGAAATCGGCGCCGACTACAAGTTCTCAAAGAACATTGGAGTCACCGCCGAATATGTATTTGTAAACGACCGCACTCTCTCTGACCATAACTACAATATGGCAGACGTGCAGCTACAGTTCCGCTTCTAATGCGAAGAAAAGAGATTATCCTTTGCCGTTACCTATGTAGGCACTCCCGCCTTACCTCCAAGATGGCAAGATGAAAATACTACGCTCTCGGTATTATCCATACTGAGGGCGTTTTTTACTTCCTTTATGTCTACATTTCTGAATGTCACATTGCTGACAGGCTTTGCCTCCGTGCCTTGCAGGATGATACCGCCAATGCGAGCCTTGTTGCAACGCAAACCATCAACAAAGATATTGCGCACAGTGGAGAAATGGTTGTCATCCATTCCTTCTCCAGCATACATGCTTGTAACGTAGAACAGGTCTTCGACCTCGTCAAACTCACAGTTCCTTACATACAGATTCTCTACAAAACCGCCACGGTTGGGGTTGGTCTTCACGAATATTCCGCGCTTGCAATATCCGGCGTAAGTACAATTCTCCACAAACACGTTTCTCACTCCTGCCGACATCTCGCTGCCTATTACAACGGCGTGGAGTCCTTTGAAGCGGCAGTTACGGATGATGATGTTCTCTGACGGAGAACCAAGGTTCCAACCGTCATTATCCCTACAGCTCTTTATTGCCACATTATCGTCGCCATTGTTGAAACTCACGTCTTCGATAAGTACATTCCTTGAGCACTCAGGGTCTATACCATCGTTGTTCACGAGCTTTGCGTCATATCTGAGTCTACGGCAGATTACATTTTCACTCTTCAGAAGATGAACACACCAGAAAGGAGAATTGGTAATGAAGAAATCAGAAAGCGTGATGCCCGTACAGTTGAAGAGCTGTATCAGCTGCGGACGCAGCAAGGAGCCTTTGCCGAAGTTGCGCTCCGCAACGGGAGTCTCGTCGTGGTTCATCTGTCGCGACAAGTCGCGGTCTTTCCTCTGGTCCTTGCGCCATGTGGCAAAGGTAGTGGCAGCATTGCCGTCGATAGTTCCTTTACCTATTATCGCCACGTCGTGGAGTCCGTAGCCATAGATAAATGGAGAATAATTCTGAAGGAAGGTTCCCTCCCAGCTGGTCTTCACCATAGGAAGATAATATTCCGGCTGCGGTGCGAACTTCAATGTAGCACCTTCCTGCAGGTCAATACAGGTGTTGCTGACAAGATGTATCGGACCTTTTATATAATATGTCCCAGCCGGTACAATGATACGCAGCCCACCCCTCTGAGCAGACTGTTTCAAAGCCTTACGAAATGCCGGCAGACAGTCTTTCTTGCCATCGCCTTTGGCTCCGAGTTTCAGGATATTTACCGTCCGCGTCGGAATCTTCGCCCCGGAAATGTGGCGGAGGATAGAGTCACGCTTTGCTTCATCAAACCCTGATGCAAAAACACTGATGCTCACACACAGGAGAGCAATAATAGCAATATATTTCTTCATCTTTAATAAATTATTTTACGATTACCGGTTTTTCCGCCTTTTCGCCTTTTATATTATATGAGAGAGAGCCTGTAGGCACATAGAATATGACATTCTTGAACGTCAAGTTTCTGCTGTCATCAATATTAATATTATTGTCAGTTGCCTGTATTGTCATATTCTTCAGCGTCAGTTCTCCTACATCATTAAGAGTCTTGAATATGCGGTTTGTTCGCACCACTCCATTCTCTATCACCACTCCCGTAGTAGGCATCTCGGGGATAGTGTTCATACTCATCATGCGGTCGGTAGATTCTATCACGAAATTACTGATACGTATATCCTTCACCGTAGGCGTAAGCGGCGTGAGGGCAAGCGGCGGATTACGCTGAGCCAGGTCGCCCATATAGGTCTTTGTACCAAGCAAATCCCATGTGAAGGCTTCGTTCATGTCGATGAGCCTTACATTGTCGTAATAGATATTCCATATTCCTCCTCCGCGGTTGCGGCGCGTCTTGAAGCGGAAGCCTGTACGGGTGCCGTCAAACACGCAATGGTGCAGAT
>URLQ01000146.1 GCA_900548745.1 uncultured Prevotella sp. | reverse complement strand
TTCCTCCCTGTAAACATTAGCCGTAGCATCCATCCATGCATCGGCAATCTCAGCAAACGTCATGCGCCGACGACCAAGCTGCGCTATCAGCCAGCTATAGAATTTCACTCTGTTGTTCATACTGTTTCCTTTAGTTCAAGAATTCCTTTATCACCCTGTGCCAGTAGTCCCACGAATAGCCCACCGACGGATGGTTTACAGTCATCACCTTCACCCTTCTGCCGCTCGCCAAGGTATATGCTCCTGTGGCTACACGATAGCCATCCACAACGATATCCGAGCCATCGGTCCAGTGCTCGCCCGGAAGCTTGTCCCACAGGCGGTTGCCCCATACAATGATGTATTCAGGCTGGTATTTCTCCATCATCTCATACAGAGCCTTCCCTGCCTGTCGGTATTGCTCAGAGGTGCCAGCCTCTCGTGGACCACCCATTGCCACTTGCAGATAAATCCTTCATTCATATATTATAATTATTCTGTGTTGCCTTGGCGTTCGTCTATCGATTCCCAAATCATATTATATATCTTGCGCTTAAAGAACCCGTTTATTCCAGAAGGCATGGTATGCCAACTGCCGCACTTGGGACATTTCACCGGAGCGGTATAGACAGAAGCGCAATACTCGCAGTCCATACCCTCAAACTTATGTCCGCAATCATCGCAGACAAACTTAATCATTCCTCTATACATGGTATTTTCCGTTTTAGACTTATTTAGTGAGACAAAGGTATTGATAAGATTCGAATTCTACAAGTCCATAATGGTTCAGTGACTGCAAAAGTTTTCCGTCATAATGGTTTTCATATTTATTCATTATAAAAGATGTTTTCTGCAAAAAATAGTAAATTTATCTTGTATAAAAGATAAAACCACTGAAAATTTCGTTTCTATCTTGTATAATGGATAAACAAGAGCCGATTACATATCCTCCATAGACAAACCCTTATACTCTATGTTGTATTTCTTGAATCCTCCTGTAGCTTGGAAGAAATGTTCTGCTTTTTCTTTCACGATACCGATGACAACATCCTTAGCCTGACGCTTAACCTCATAGAAACAAACAGTTTGTTCAATTTCGTCGGCAGCTATTATGTCTATTTCGTTTTCACCCTTTCTGTCCCACCACGAAGATATATTAGTGTATAGCTCACTCTCTATCATTTTCTCCTTGAAGTATCTCTCAAGCACCTTGCCAGTATATGTAGTGTAGTCTCTATCCATGATGATTTTCAGTTTTTTATTGGCTCCAACCTCCAACATATAGTTATATCTGTAGACATACCTAAACCAAATGCGCAGAAAGTTGTCTTCTATCTGATAGTGTATGTTGCGGTTTGTCTTTTGAAACATTGGCATATTGCGCGAAATCAGACAATAGTCGTTCTCGAGTTTTGTGAGATAGCCAGACAGTTCAACTTTCATGATTCCCTCTATTTCCGAACGGGTGGTATAACCAGAGGCTATCAACTGCAATATCTCAAAATATCGGTCATAGTCTTTACCAAACTCTTCTATCAGCATATTTTTACCTTCGTATATGAAATACGAGTTCTTGCCAATGAATTTCTCGGTCATCAGTTCCTTCGTATTAGCCCCGGCATCCAACATCATTTCCACATATTCTGCCACACCTCCTGTATAAGAATAGAGAGCCAATAAATCCTCGTTAGTATAAGAAGGATTATATGTACACAGAATCTCCTTGATCACAGATGGAGGGAAAGGTGTCACCTTTATCTCGTCTGTCTGTCGTCCGTACAGCGGTTGTTTGTTGTTTTTGAAGATTATATTCATAAGCGAATATATCGAGCCGCACACCACCAGATTAACATGAGCGTCCTGCTTATTTATGTCCCATATCTTCTGCATGTCAGAGAATACAGAAGAATTCACTCTTTTGAAGTCTTGAAATTCATCTATTATTATAGTCAGCGGGCGAGTTTTCGACAACTGCAAAAGATACTTGAATATATCAGCAAATCGCGATACGTCTCCAAGAATAGGTATGTGCAGCTTTTCCTCAATCTCGTTGACGAAATCCTTGCACAGTTCTTCCTCCGACTTTCTGGCCACAAAAAAGTACAACAAGTCTTCCACATCCTCATATGCCTTAAGCAATAATGATGTCTTTCCGCTACGTCTTCTGCCTGTCACGATGGTGAAGCGTGCTGTATGTAATGATAGATTGCGAATATTGTGTAATTCAGCAATCTCGTCTTTTCTTCCAAAGAATCTCATAATTTAACTATTTTATATAACATTTATTTCACCTCGTTTTCGAAACCTACGTTTCAGAAACAACGGTTTCGAACGCAAAGATAATATAAATATATTGATTATCAAAGCATTTAGTATGATATTATCATCAATAATATCATTAATCTTTATACAATCATTTCCGAAACATAGGTTTCGAAAGCAGAAGTTTATAAAAGATTTGTTATTATATCAGTTTCCTTATATTGAAAAGATTTTCGCAAAAATAGCAAATTCATTTTGTATAAAAGATAAAATCAACCCTCAGGCCAATGAGGGTCATTCTCGTTTACATCAGGATAATGAATATCTCGCTGCTCTGACACGCTGCGCTTATAATTCAATTTCACATTGATAGTGAAATCATCCATGCGAAGAATATCAGGCAGGCACCAAGGCTCATGAGTATGCAAGGCATGCAACGCATAACAGATACACAAATGGTCGTACGCCTTGTTGTGCAGATAGCCTTCCGCCCACGACGTGCCATCGTCGAACGTATCAGTCAACTCTCTCAACGTATCCTCTTCGTTGCCGAAAAAGTTGGCAGACGCACCATTCACGATGGTATCCATCTTGCAATGTCCTGTACTGAGCAACTCATCTGTCAGATGAATCATATAGTCGAAGTCGGAACCGTAATAGTCATCATTCTCCAGAAGCAAGACCGAGTCTTTGTCAGCATACTCGAATCGAAGCGTACTGTCCAAGTCGTAGCAGAAACGGTCGTCCACCTTGTATGGCGAACGGTAGAGCGTAAGCCAAAGGTTACGGCACTGCTCAAAACACTCCAAGGTGAGCTTGTAGAGTTTGTCGTTCAACTTGCTCAATCGTTCCACCTCGGCAGCAGTAGGATGAAGCATCATCTCGTCGAGCGTCACCTCACGAAGCCCGAGCAAATCATCCAGCAAATCCCGCTCCGTATCACTGAAGTTACGGAAGAACCAACCTGGATTATTATCCTCACGATTCACCACCTTCTTGATACGACGTTCCACCTCTTGCACGATGGCACGCTTATCCTCTATCGTAGACTTTTCTCTTATAAAGTCTACAAATTTGAAGTTAGGATTAGCATTATAGCTACGGTCGTTCTCTACATCATCTATCAGTTTCATCCATTTTTCCTTCATATTTCCCTACTATTTTACCATTACACACTTCTTTTATTTTATCATCGCCGAAACTTCCGCCCCGTACCTTGTAAGGAGAGTTTCGTTTCAACGTCTTCTCCAAATACTCCAAGTCCTTAGGACGGAGATGAGTGAGAGCGAAATCCACCTCATTCAGCTGTGACTGATTGCTCAAGGCAAGATGCTGGAGATTGTGACACATGAAGATGTCCAAGCGACGCAACTTGTCGTTCTTACTCAAATTCAAAGACACCAAATCTTCGGATCCATCAATATGCAACTCCTCCAAGAGAGGATTGGCAGAGAAATCCAACTTCTCGTTTCTTATCTCGTGGAAGTCGATGAACTCCAGCAAAGGATTCTTGCTCACGTCGAGTTTCTCCTCGCCATACCCAGAATAGCCCAAGATACGCAAGTTAGGACATTCCGTGAGAATCACATCAAAGGTTTTCACCTCGAACATGCCACAGCCATCAAATCCGATAATGGCATCCTCCTCTTCCGAACAGATAGTGATGGTGTAGTACATGCCCTTCTCAGGATAGGAATGACCAGCCTCCACCCAAGCCAACTTTTCGGAAGCAGGTTCCTGTTTGCCTGTCACAACCTGTACCTTGCCATCGCCCCAAGCGATACTTGCCTTGCTGTCTTTCTTCAACATCAAGTGTAAGCCTACGGTTTCCCCCATTGTCCAGTCCAACGTCTGGATATTGATTAGAATCTGTGCCATATATTGAACTTTATTTAAGACAGTTTTATCACTATATCATGCTTATGAAGAAATCTTGGTAAGTCTCTTCTGTTTTTTCTTGAAACAAGAATCAACCCATCTAAAGCCTTCCATGAGGTAACGATAACTCTTATTTCTGTCTCTTAATATCATATCGCAGTTTTCTGTAGCAGTCTTAGCATCTTCTCCTAATAGCTGAGACAAGAATTTCCAAAAGGTTGCCCTATGATGAGGATACCTCAAATGCGCCAACTCATGAAGAATGACCATATCTATATACGGCAATGGATAAATCATCAAATATGGAGATAAATTTATGCGGCTTCCATCAAACCAACACCTGCCATTGGCTCGAAAATCCCAATTCAAGGTTAATGTCTCAGCAAATAGTTGCTTTTCGTTTTCCCAATAAAGGAATCTACAAGGCAATACTTTTTGAGCAACAGCCTCCACAAAGTCCTTAAATTGTGCAAATATCCAGAATTGCAACTCTCTATCTTCAAAACAAGTATTCTCAGAATAATATATTTGGAACTCATCGGAAGTCGCTTTTACGAATAACGCACAGTACTTATCAAGCACATAGCAACTTCTAACATTTTCAGCATGAGAGCCTAAGGTATTTAATGCCTGCTCCTCCAAGACCATCCAAACCACTTTGAAGAATTTAGTCTTAAAGCGGAATTGAGGATTGATGTATGGACAAACAGGTTCAAAATCTTCTGCTCCATGCATATAAGTTTCATTTTCTTCAAGCTTTTTACTCCATACCTTAGTAATTTTGGCCTGTTCAATGTACCATTCTTTTGGCTTTACTTCTACAAATCCCATAGCAATATCGTTTAATTAATTATGTTTACGACTGCAAAGGTAAAGGTAAGGTATGTCAAATCGTGGCGCAAGCAAGAAAATTATCTCAAAAATCTTTGTATCACCTTGTGCCAATAGTCCCAGGAGTAGCCTACGGAAGGATGGTTTACCGCCATCACTTTCACCTGCTTACCATTACTCAGAAGATAAGCACCCGTAGCAACAGGATAACCATCCACTACGATGTCGTCGCCATCTTGCCAGCCAACATTAGGAAGATTGTTCCAAAGTCGCTTGCCCCAGACGATGACATACTCCGGCTGATACTTTTCGATGACCTCGAAGAAAGCCTTGCCAGCCTGGTGATATTGTTCGGCTGCGCCAGCCTCGCGAGGACCACCCATCGCCACTTGCAGATAGTTGAAGAATACCACCGAGTTCCAGATTTTCAGCCTCATCGCTTGATTGGTCTCCTCACCCACCAACGAACGCTCAAACTTCAGGAAAGTACGCATCCAGTCCTGCCGTTCCTCGTTCTCATTGAGATAATCATCAAGCACCTGCTGCGTAAAATTCATACACTCCCGATGTAGCTGGCAATCTCCACAATCCACACATTCCTCATCACAATAATGACTCTCTCCCAATATCATGATTCGCTTGCCAAATATCCCTCCGTTGGCATAATCCTTGCCAACGAAAGGCTGAAAGAAAATATTGCTATTCATCTTTTAAACTTTATAATGTTCCACACTGCTTATTGTCTCAGGCAATAAAAACCTTTCTATGTCCAAGCCAAAACTAAGGGTCTGATTAGCTATCGCCTTTGTTGTGAGCTCTGTTCCGTTAGTCTCAATCCATGTCACCTTAGCAGAAATGACATCATTATCATCAAGTTCTGGAGCATGTTCCCCATTACCTAAGGCAAAGTTTAACTTAACCTTATCTCCAACGGTTAGTTTACCAGAGACAACATATCCTATACAAGTAGTACCTAATTCTCTATAGTTTAATGTTGCAACAACTTCTATTGAAAGTGGAGCATTGGAATTATCTACCTGTTCCAACAAAGTTGGCAAAATATTGTGGTCTATGTCTATTGCTTGACTAAAATGGCATAGATTAGATGTTACTAAAGCCTCCATTTTCTTAACGACATTGAATTCACTATCATCCTTCAACTGCCACACCTCAGGACTTATCCCTATATCATGCTGAAGTTTATCTATGATTGAGCGATATTTTATATTTCCTCCTACAGTACAGCTTTTAACTACTCCTAAACAATAAAAGTGGATATTGCACCAAGACTTCTTTTCAAAGTAGTCTTCAATATCGTCATAATCATTATCCATATCGAGATAACCATCTTCATCGTCTTCAACCGTATCTTCATCATCAAGCAAATCTGGTTGATGGTTATAGGTATAAAGAAAATCTTGATAATCTTCTTGCGAGATTCCACATTGTGGAAGTCCACAGCAATCAGATAGCACAGACTTTACATTCTTATAATCTCTACGTTCCAACCACAGTTTATGGTGAGAATCCTCACTTGGGGTTACTTTTTCCAAATTTTCTAATTCTGCAAGAATGCTATCAACATGAGCGTATGCTTTTGTTATACTATTTTTGTACTTTGCCGCTTCGTCCAAAAGTGAAACCAAAGCCGTAAATAGGGATATTCAGCTTATTCCCACTTTATATTTCCTAAAGACAGCCAAATATCAG
>URLQ01000145.1 GCA_900548745.1 uncultured Prevotella sp. | reverse complement strand
CCGATGACCTCTGCAATGTGACTGCAGCGCTCTAAACCAACTGGGCTACGCCCCTATAGCTCCTTAAAGCGATGCAAAAGTAATAAATATTTGCGGTGCAGACAAATTTTTATCAATTTTTTCCCTTCCCGGTGATATATTTTTGCAATTTTTGCAATGTAGAGTCCAACAGCCAATTTATGTGTCAGACATTTTCCTGACAGTTGTCTGGCAAAAGGCTAACTATCTGTAAACCAGAGTGTAGCTTCTGCCTCTGTCAGATTCTATTTTAAGACTACTGTTCGCTTCAACAATAGGTTTGATGCGTCTGACAAGTGTGTATAACGTGTCGCTGGCATCCGGTTTCTTAGGCCATAGCTTTTCGCAAATCTCTTTCTTTGACAGCGTGTGAGTCTCGGAAGTCATAAACATTTCGAGTAAGGAATGTTGCATGGGTGTAAGATGAATCAGCTTGCCGGTGTGGGTCATGAACTTGTCGTTGCAGAACACGATGCCGCCATACGACAGTCCTTGCATGAGCAGTTCTGGTTTCTTCCTTTTTATATACCATAGACTGCCTGTTAGCCATAGTATTCCGATAAAGAACAAGGAGGAGGAAGCCTTTTGGTCGGACAGTTTAAGTACGGTAAGGAATCCGCAGTTCGCTTCCGCTACAAGTTCCGTTTGCAGTCTGTCGTTGCGTCTCACCGTCCGTATTACGATACATGCGGTATCTTTCAGTTCGGCAATGGTCAGACTGTTTCTGTAGCATTGTATAGTGTCGGTCGTCACCACATTGCCAGGCATTTGCTGGAGAGCTGTTTCCAATGCACGGTTCACGTCGTTTGCTATCATTGATTCTGTTCTATGATAGCTGTTCATTCCAGCCCCGAAAGCACAAAGCATTATAAAGCAGAATATTATAAATGGCAGTTTCTTCATGATGTTCAATATTTTATAACCAATTGCAAAAATACAACAATTATCTAAGAAACAGAGACTTTTCCATATAAAAATTGTATGGCAAAGGAAGGAGAAACGCTCTTCTTCTATTTGCCAACTTGCCTCGTCAACTTTTTAACTCGTCACTTTCCTACTTGTCTATTTTCCTCGTCAACTTGTCAACTCGTCAACTCGTAAATATTATCCAATACAGCTTGAATTATCCAAAAAAATATATAAAGTTTTGCTGGTTGTGATAAATTTGTTAACTTTGTGCATCTATTTACAAACTAACTGAAAAAATATGAAACACTTACTTAAGTCGATGACGCTCTGCGTCATGATGCTCCTTACAGCTGCCGTTGCGATGGCACAGGGAGATGTTACGGCTAAATGGGACTTCAAGAACGACCTTCCTGAAGGAATCCAGGCTGCGACAAACTACCAGAAAACTACTGTAGACATACCTTCTACCGTGGAGGGCGTTTCGATGCACGTTGATGCTACAAAGGGAAAGCTCTATTGCGTGGGTAGAAACAATGCGCAGTTTAATGAGAACACGGTGCTTCAGGTGCCGGTAAAGTCAACCCGCGACGTGGTTGTTGTGGAGAACTATCCTACCTATCAGTCTTATACCATAGGAGGTGTGGCTGCAACAGCAGATGTAAACGAGCATCGTGCCACAACAGATGAAGTGGCAAAGGGCTATGTGGAGATTGTTGCTACGGCAACAGTATATCTGTACAGCGTGCAGGTGACTTTCGTTTCTGCCGTAAGCGTAAAAGAACTCTATAGCACAGACTTCTCTACATGGGGAGCATACGAGCAGAAGGCTGACGACAAGAATGTGACTAACGTGGAATGGAAGACAAAATACAGTCATGAGAATCTTACATTCTCTATCTTTAACACTCAGATTGGCGCTACTAACTTCAATACAGGTAAGTTCCCGGATTGGACAGGCGGTATGCTGATGTGTGTGAAGAGCGACAATCCTTATGTTGAGACTTCTGCTTTGGCATCTGTTACAAAGGTGCATTTCCGTCATGGAGCAACAGGCGGAAACCGCGGATGGAAGCTGCTTGCCAAGGGAGATGGCGATGCAGACTGGGTTGTAGTATCCAGCAGCGTGGCAAACCCGGCACAGGGATGTGATGTTGACGTAGACGTAAACAAGACAAACTGTAAGCTGCGTTTCGAGAATATAACGACAAACCAGAACGCTTATTTGTTGGAACTTGCAATCTACGGACTCGTGGACTTGTCAAAGACTCCGGCTCTCGGCAAGATAACCGTTAACGGCGTTGACTATCAGACTGCCGACATCTGTGGAGAGGACAACGATGGAAACATGTGTGCAACTATCGAAATATCAAAGAAGGAGAAGATGGTTGACAAGGATTCCAATCCTGTTATTTTCGGTACTCCTGACAATGGAGACATCCAAAGTATCGAATATACCAAGGTGGATGACAACAGCACTCTCGTGACAGTTGTCGTTACAGCCGGCAACCAGACTCTGACATATAAATTTACAGTTGCCTTCAAGCCAGACTATACTCTTACCTATTATAATACAGACGGTAGCGTGCTTGAGGCTACACAGCAGGTGGAGAAGGATTCTCCTATTGCGACATTGAGAAACAACGACGGCGTTATCGTTGCTGACGGAAAGGCATTCCGCGGATGGTTTGTTGAGGCTGACGGCGGACGCAAGTATACAACAGACGACATCGTGACAGGTCCTACAAGTCTGTATGCCGTGGCTACAGACATAGAGGTGGCAAGCGACGTGAACCGTTACACATACACTCTCACGGATCAGTACTTCTACGCAGAAGACCATGAAGGCTTCTGCCCTACAGGTGGTGCTTTCCATGACAAGCAGCATGGCTGGGCATTCGGAGCGGACGACAAGATCGATATCATCTCTGGTCGCCACTCTCTTATCTTCGTTACAGGTTGTAAATACTCAAACGCTTCAACCATCAAACTCATGAAGGGCGAGACGGAGGTTGGCTCTATCACTCTCGACAAGAATAGCGACGGCGTGATGCAGAGCATAGAGTATACTGGTGAGGCTGGAACTCTTACTCTTGTTGCCGATGGCGGAATGTATATGCACAAGCTCGTTGTGGCTAACCTGGGTGATGCTTCAACAGAGAAGAACGAACTCGGATATTATGTGTGTGAGGCAGGCAACGCAGGAAACTTCCTCACTATGCTTGACCTTGCAAATGCTAACAGTAGTGCTACGGAGCGTACTTGCATCTTCCTGCCGGATGGTACATACGACCTTGGAAAGACCGTGCTGACAACTGTTTCTGGAAACAATATCTCTATCATCGGTCAGAGCATGGACAAGACTATCATCAAGAATGCTCCGGACGTCAAGAATGAGGGTATCGGCACAACAGCTACTCTCTTCGTTACTGGCAAGAATCTGTATCTGCAGGATCTGACATTACAGAATGCTCTCGACTATTATGCTTCTGGTTCTGCCGGACGTGCTGTATGCTTGCAGGATAAGGGAGACAATACAATATGCAAGAACGTTCGTATGCTTTCTTACCAGGATACATACTACAGCAACGGTAACGGTAAATACTACTGGGAAGATTCAGATATTCACGGTACTGTAGACTTCCTCTGCGGTGGAGGTGACGTATATTATAATAGGTGTACCTTCGTTACTGAGCTTCGTCAGGCTGACGGTAAGGGCGAGTGTACTATTGCTGCTCCTTATACAGACAATGGCTGCAAGTGGGGTTATGTGATGAATGACTGTACGGTAGACGCCAAGTCGGAGAAATTCAACTTTGGCCGTGCATGGGGTGGTACTCCTCGTCTTGCTTATATAAACACAACTCTGCTCCAGCCGGAGAAGATTAGCGCTACTCGATTCACAACAGGCGGAATGAATGTTCCTGCAGACAAGTTCGTTGAGTATCATTCTGTTGATGCTCAGGGTAATGTTGTTTCTCCTGAGACTAATGTGTTGAAGTTCACAAAGGACAAGAAGGTTAACGAGATGGAGACTATCCTTACAGCTGAGCAGGCTGCCGAGTATGCTCTCGACAAGGTGTTCCCGACATGGACTCCTGCTGCTGATGCAAAGCAGCTCGGACTCGGACTCCTGACAGCTGCCGACAACAGCATTTCTTGGTCTGCCGTTGAGGGAGCAAAGGCATATGCTGTGTTCTGCAACGGACAGTTTGTTGGTATGACAGCAGCTACTACATGGGCGCTTGGCGCAGGTGAGAAAGCTGATGACTTCGTTGTACGTGCGGCAAATGCAATGGGTGGCTTCGGTAATGGCTCTACAACTACAACAGGCATCAACAGCTTGAATGTGAATGCTGAAGGCGTAGCTTCAACTGTTTTTTATGACTTGCAGGGCGCACGTGTTGACGGTAGCCAGCATGGTGTTCTCGTAATGGTTCAGAAGATGACAGACGGTAGCATCAAGACTGCCAAGGTCGTTAAGTAAGATATTACCTTGTTATATATAGAGAGAGCGGCATCCGTTGGGTGTCGCTCTCTTTAGCATTTATGTCCTGTCTTCGTCATTTATTTGCTGTAGACTTGTATTGTTTTTTGATATTTTTTGTATTTAAAAAACTCTATTTGTATTTTGAATAATAGCAGATAGATAAGTGGAAATATTAATGAATTATAAAGGGTACAGGGGGTAAAAATAATTACATTTGGGGTGTAAATTGATGTAAATATGCGTTTTAACTATTGATTTTGCAATTTCTACATTAAAAATAACTATCTTTGCACAATCTTTTTAATATTATTTTATTTAATGTAATAACTATGTTTGGTAAATTAAAAACTTTTCGACTAGGGCTTATTGCGTTCATGCTATTCTTGGTGGGTAGCGTGTCGGCGCAATCACTAAAAGGAAATGTGAAGGATAGCAACGGTGAACCAATCATCGGTGCTACCATTCAGGAGAAGGGTTCCAAGAACATGGCAGTTACTGACCTTGACGGTAACTTCTCCATTGGCCTTTCCGGCGGCAAGCAGATTACGGTATCATACATCGGTATGAAGACAGCAACTGTAAATGTCGGTGGAAAGAGTAGTGTTAACGTTGTAATGGAAGACGAGGCTACGACATTGAACGATGTCGTGGTTATCGGTTACGGTACTGTAAAGAAGAAAGACTTGACAGGTGCCGTTACTTCTGTTTCTGCAAAGGACCTTGCCAACATTCCTGTTTCTACGGCTTCAGAGGCTATTCAGGGTAAGATGGCTGGTGTGACAGTAACCACAACAGAAGGTTCACCTGACGCAGAGATCAAGATCCGTGTGCGTGGAGGAGGTTCTCTTTCACAGGACAACTCACCTCTTTATATTGTAGACGGTTTCCCTGTATCTTCTATTAGCGACATCGCTCCTAACGACATAGAGAGCATCGACGTATTGAAGGACGCTTCTTCAACCGCTATCTATGGTGCGCGTGGTGCCAATGGTGTTGTTATCGTTACGACAAAGAGTGGTAAGGAAGGAAAGGTACAGGTTAACTTCGGAGCTTCTCTCGGTATCCGCAAGGTGATGAAGGAGATTGAAGTATTTTCTCCATACGACTACGCCAAGTATCAGTATGAGACTCAGTATGGCAAAGACCAGGAGTATGGCGACTGGAGAGACATGGATATCTGGAAGTCTGTTGCAGGAAACAACTGGCAGGATGAACTGTTCGGACGCACAGGTCTGCAGCAGATCTACAACCTCTCTGTAAGTGGCGGTTCAAAGGAAACAAAGTTTAATGTCAGCTACTCTCGTACCGATGACAAGAGCATCATGATGGGTTCTGACTTTACGAAGGACAACATCAACGCCAAGTTGAACACAAAGCTGAACAAATGGCTGTCACTTGACTTTAATGCCCGTTTGGCATATTCTGTAGTCAACGGTTTGAACTCAGGTGGCGACACCAACGATGCGAGCGCTTCCAACTCTATCATCAACAAGGCAATCACATACCGTCCTGTTGAGCCGTTGAACGCTTCAAGCGATGATGATGCTGACGAGACATCAAATACGGATATCAATCCGTACGACCGTATGACCGGTACCTACAAGCAGCAGCGTCGTTTCCGTCAGGACTACAACGCAGGTTTGAACTGGAAACCATTCAAGCACTTTACTTTCCGTTCTGAGTTCGGTTATACTTGGAGATATGAGAATACAGACCAGGCTTGGGACAAGCTCGCTACACGTAACGACAATACAGGAGCAGGTGCTCCAAAGTCAAGATTCTCACGTGTAGACGTACGCAACTGGCGTAATGCAAATACCTTGACATACGACACAAAGAATGCATTCGCCAAGGGTGACCGTCTGAATGTACTCGTTGGTCAGGAGTGGTCAAGCTCTTTGCAGAAGAATTACTATATTTCTGTAATCGACTTCCCATCAGACTTCACACTCGGAGAGGTTCTTGCCCACCAGGGTGCCGGTAAAACACAACCTGCTGCCAATACTATTGGTGCAAAGGACAATATGGCTTCATTCTTCGGACGTGTAAACTATACATACGCCGACAAGTATCTCTTGACAGCTACGTTCCGTGCCGACGGTTCAAGCAAGTTCGCTTCCGGCAACCGTTGGGGCTTCTTCCCAGCCTTGGCTCTCGGATGGCGTATCAGCGAGGAGAACTTCATGAAGCACATCAACTGGCTTTCTAACTTGAAGCTTCGTCTCAGCTATGGTGAGGCAGGTAACAACCGTATTCCTTCTGGAAGTATCTACCAGCCATT
>URLQ01000144.1 GCA_900548745.1 uncultured Prevotella sp. | reverse complement strand
TCTGCTTCCTGAAAATACAGTTGGGCGATAAACAGAAAAAACATTAACATAGTGTGTATATACTAATTTAACAGCGTAAATCCATGTTTTACCCCCCCCAATTACATGATAAATACTTAAATAACATTAAAATGTCGCCACGAAAAGTACAACCTATTTAATATATGTATTACCTTTGCAAAATATTTCGAACAAGCTATATCTATTTGACGTACAACGGTGTACGTTAACAATGCAAGACTGAGAATAGAAGAAAATGAAAATAATCAGACTACAGACTACAGTCTACTTGATGGGTGATAACAAACACCACTGTTAGGAAAACTGGAAATTTAACTACAATAACAAAAATAACTAAAACAAAAAAACGATGAGAACAATTAAGTTATGCTCTGGCGGCAAAGGAATATCCTTGCGCCACGGCAAACAGCTCCTTCGTTGTCTGCCTTTGGTCGGAATGTTGTTCGCTACATCTTCCGTCAATGCCGCTGGCAGTCCGGGAGTAACGTTTAACAAGGATGTGAGGTATTCGCAGTGGGCGATTAACTCACGACTCTATGATTTCTACGGAAACCAAAAAGCTTATGGTTTTGCTCCATGGGATGCAACCAGTGGAAAGGGAAACTACGCCAACAAGAGAAACATGAAAAATGATTATGTTGCTGGACTTGTAGGAAAAGCTACACTTGAGGCTTCCGACTATTACTCAAGCTTTGACTGGGCAATGCCTTGGTTTAAGTCTGCCGAAGCTTATGCAACCGACTACAAGTATTCAACGAAGGATCAAGACAAAATGACACTTGACAATATGAACGCAGCAAAAATGGCTCTTCATATTGTAAATAACAATTGGGCAAGTGCTGATGCAAAGACAACTGCCTCTGCTGCTATAACTGCAATTATTAAAGATTTGAAATACTATAACGAGAATTATGTTATAGGTGGAACAAAATCAAATGTAAAAGAGGCAACTGCCAATGATGTCCAAAAGAAGATGTTGGGGGGGGTGGTTCCACAAATACAACTATGTAGACCAGGTTTGGTGCGACGGAATGTATATGGGACCTGCTCTTCTTGCACAATTGATAAATTACAAAGATGCATCAAGTAAAGTCTCAAATGACGACTGGAGCCTTTTGACAAAACAGTTCACAATCACTTGGGAGCAATTGCGTGATGCTAAGACAGGTCTGATGTATCACGGCATGACTGCAACACCTGCAACAACAGACTGGTCGAAGGCAACAGATGCTACTTCTTATCATTCAGGTGCATTTTGGGGCAGAGCAAATGCTTGGTATATGCTTGCATTGGTGGATGTTCTTGAAGTTATGCCTTCAAACAATGCCAATTACTCTACGTTGAAAGGTTATCTTGAAAATCTTGCTGCAAGCATAGCATCATACCAAAATGAAGACGGAACTTGGTATCAGGTGTTGGACCAGAAAGATAATGCTCTTAACGGAAATTATGAGGAATCTTCATGTTCTGCATTATTTACTGCCGCTTACTTGAAAGCTATCCGCTTAAAACTTCTTGATAGCAACAAGTATGAGACTATGGCTAAGAAAGCTTATGTTGCTTTGGTAGACAAATTTATGTCATATGACAAAAATGACAATAGTAAGATTCAAATTCTTAGCAGCTGCTGTTCTGCCGGTCTTGGTACGAACGGTGGTACCTTACGTAAAGGTACACGCGACTATTATATAAATGGAAATGATTCAAAAGCTGTTACAGGCGAGAATACTGGATATTATTACACCGAAGGCAAAGTCCTTGGTGGTTTCATCATGGCAGCTACCGAATACGAGCGTGCTTATCAGAATCAGGATTCAAAGAAGATTCTCTTTGCAAAGGATCTGGCTCCGAAGTATGACTTCTCTACAACTGCTGGTTCTCTCGATGCTACAGCATACGGAACAGGTGCAGAGAAAGCTACATACCAGTGGTATAAGGACGGCAATGCTGTAGATAAAGCTACTTTCGCTACTTATACTCCTACAGAAAGCGGCAGATACTATTGCATAGCTAAAGCCGGCAACAATACTATCCAGACAAGTGCTACTACGGTAACAGCTAAGGCTGCAACGGAAGGTGGTGACAACAATAGTGGAGAGACGACTGCTACAAAGACCGCTACGTTCAGTTCAAATGATTTAGGATGTCTTGATTCATCTCCAAATGAGAATGAAAGACAGTCTTTTACAAGTGGAGACGTTACAATTGCTGTCGGTACTGGCTTTAATGCAAACAAAACAAATTTGAGATTCCCCGATGGAGGAAATGCGGTTGCGACAATAAGCACTACTAATGGAGCGAAGATTAAAAAGATTACTTTGGCTACTAATTCTTCATCAAGACAACTTACATTTAATCCTACTTCAAAAGGAAGTCAAGATAAGAATAATAAGCAAATATGGATTTACGAGTTCTCTGGTGCTTCATCAATTAGTGTGAAGAATAATTCTGGAAGCGGTATAAACGTTTCAAACATCATCGTAGAATACGAAAACGAGATTGTCAAGACCGACCTTACTGCTTCATTCTCTCAGTCTACTATCGATGCAACAGAGGGTGATGCTTCTGTTGATGTTCCAGCTCTGACAGTAAAGGCTGGTGATAAGAATTTCACAGACTACAAGGCAGAATATACCACTAAAGATGCCAACGTTGCAAAGGTGGAAGACGGAAAGGTCGTGTTCGTAGGCAAGGGAACAACAACAATCTCTGTTAATGTTATTCCTAACAATACAACCCTCTACAACGACGACTGCAAAGCTGAATTTACAGTAAACGTCAAGGAGAAGGCTGTTCCTCCTGTTGAGCCGACAGAGACTACAAATGTTTATGACTTCAAGACAAAGGTAGGTACAGCGGTTTCCAGCAATACTGCCATTGAGGTAACTGCTGATAATATCGTTTTCGGTGCCAACTATAAACCGAAAGAGGGTAAATACATCACCATTTCCCCTGCAGACGGCGGCTTCAAGGCAGGCGACTTGATAACCATCACAGGTAAAAGTACAAAGGGCAATGCTCTGATGACCCTCAACTCCACTCTCGACAGCGAGACAAGTGAGCAGTATCAGTTTAATGCTCTCGGCTCGACTGAGACCACATATCAATATCTTCTCCAGGCAGACTGCCAAGTGCTCTACCTCGGCCGTGCGTATGGCAGTACAGCAACAATCACAGGACTTACCGTTACTCGTGCTGCTGCCGCAGGAAACAAGACCCGTCTTGTGGCTACATTCCCAAGCAACAGCATTACTGTTGTAAATACAACTGGTACAATCGAACTGCCAGCACTTACTGTAAAGGCTGGTGGAACGGAGCTTACAAGCAAGCAGTACACGGTAGTAAAGAAATCTGACAACCCGGCTGTGGCAACCATCAGCGGCAACGAAATTACCATCAAGAGTATAGGAACTGCAACCATCTTTGCTACCATCACTCCTACAGAACAGACAAAATACGAGGGCTGTATAGCCACATATCAGGTGACTGTAAAGGAGCCAACTCCATTGTCTGTCTCTACAATGGACGTAACCATGAATACCGTTGATGCTGAGGTTAAGCAGCCGGTAATCAAGGTATACGGCGACAACGACAAGCTGCTGACTCTCGGCAAGGACTATACTTTGACTTATAGTGTGAAGGGTGAGAACGTTACGGTTGACGAAGCCGGAATGTTCAAGGTTGCAGGTGAGCCATACAAATGGACAGAAGGTTCTTCAACGGTTACCGTTAAAGCTACTCCAACAACGACCCTTGGCAATACTTACAAAGAGGGTACTCTGACATTTGAGTATAATGTAATTAAGGGTAAGATTACTCCTGTATTCCATGAATCATTCAATGATGCAACAATCAGAGTAAAGACTGATAATAAGAAAGACAAGACATTCAGTGTGCCTCTTATCTATGACGGAGAGGATGTAAGCGAATACTTCGACTATACCTACACTATCAGCGACAAAACGCCTGCTGAAATAAACAAAAACAACAAGGTAAGCGGCAATACACTTACATTCAGACCTGCAGCAGATGGTATATACACTATCAAGGTAACGGCTACGCCAAAGAAGGGTACTAAGGAGGACGGCAGCGACAACTACACCGACGTTTATAACAATCCTGTCGGCATCTCGTTCACGGTTGTAGTAAACAGCACCTTTATCCGTCCTACAGTGACAGTTGACCCATCCACGATGACCATGTATACCGACACGAGAGAAAGTGCTGCCGACGTGACTGTGATGAACGGAAAGGACATCATTCCAGACAACGACTACAAACTCGCATGGAGATCATTCACTCCGGGTATCGTGAAAGTTGATGCAAACGGAAATATTGAAGCCGTAAGCGAGGGTAACGGAGACATCCGTGTATCTGTCTATGGTGAGAACCTTGAGACAATGACTGCATTCCTCAAGGTGTACGTTGACGACCCTGCCCTCTATCGTGCGAAGACGACGGACAACGATGGTAAAGAAGTGAAATACGGCAATCAGCGTGTTATGTGGAACCAGAACAAGACAATGTCTGTTTCCCTTGGTGGATGGATGTTCCCGAATGATGTCACGACAAGCAATAATATAACAGACGAAGGACTGAAGAGCAGCTACGCTTGGGATAACAAAGCATCACTGGCAAAATGGAAACTTACCGGCTTTGACCATTTCGTGATGAGCAATAGCAGCAAGAACGCTCGTCAGGAGAACGGTTCCAACGCACGCCCTGAGTCTACCACGATTTCAAGCCGCGACTTCAAGACATACACGTCGACCATCAAGGACCAGATGTTCAACGTACCTTGCTCTGGCTCATACCTCGTGTTCAATCCGGCAACAAACGGAGTGGTGAACGTACATATCTTCCAAAACGGAGTATTCGATGCCAGCGGCAATGATAGAGTATACTCTCCACAGCGCCGTGTGTTCGTGATGGACGAGGCAGGAAACTTCGTAAGCTCAAGCGCACAAATCGAGTCTACTACAGGTAAGCCTACAGACGGACTCCAGACTATCGATAAATACAAGTGGGACCTGAATCCGAATGGTGCAGACACAGCCCCTACAATAGAGACGGTAAGATCGCACTTCAAGAACATGCCCGAAACATTCGACATGACAGCAGACGGCTTCAAGAATAACGTATATGAGAGCAACCTGAGCACGGACATCGTACCTAACGACGCCGCAACGAAGAATCCAAACAGAAAGGGCGTGACAGGTTGGAGTGTATTGGCCGACTCACCTGTAACATACTCGTTCCGTGTGAAGGCTGGTAAGACATACTATCTCTACAACTTCGGTTCGAAGATTGGTTTCTATGGATACTCATTCGAGGAGGATGCAACGAAGCCTAAAGTTGATGAGGTTAATTATGATGAGGCTGCAACAAATACCGTTACGCCTACAGAGGAAGGTCATGTGGCTAAGGTTACAATCAACCGCAAATTCACGAAGGGAATCTGGACCACTTGCGTTCTTCCATTCAGCTTGAACAAGCATCAGGTGGACGCTATCTTCGGTACTACTTACGGTATTACAAACAATGTCGACGGAACAACAAACGATAATGCTGACGGAACACAGATTCTGTATTTTGACCGTGTTGAAGGCAACAAGGCATATTTCGTGCGCCATGCTTACAACACTATCGTTGCAGGAAAGCCGTTCCTTATCAAGCCGGCAAAGGATGTTGAGTCTATCAATACCGCAGCTGTGACGGATTATCCATACGTTACTATCGAGAACGAAAAGCCTGCTGATTGGTGTGCTGGTAATGGTTATGCTTGGGTATCAAGCTATAGCAACGACATGACAGTTCAGCAGGGTGACTGCTTCATCAGCAACAAGGATGGTCACTTCAAGAATTTTGTTGGAGACCCAGGTACTCTCAAGGGCTTCCGTGGCTATTTGAAGGCAAATCTTGCGAATGTTGCTAAGCCTCAGACTCTGAGTGTCGGAATGGACAGCAATGTAAATGAGGAAGGCACTTCTGCTATCATCGGTCTGACAATCGATGCTGATGGCAATATAGTAACAGGCGTTGCTGACGGTAAGGTATACAACGTGAATGGTCAGGTGGTAAGTGAGGATTCAAGAAACTTCGGTGCTCTGCCAAGCGGTGTTTACGTTATCAACGGAAAGAAGTACGTAAAATAATAAACAGATAATATGAAAATGAAAAAGAATTATATAACACCGCAGATTGCAGTATTTACATGTAATTCGGAAAGTCCGCTTGCTGGTTTGTCTGGAGGCGAAGCTCAATCTAATATCGGCGATATAAACCTTTCCGATTTGAGTGGTGATAAAGTTGAGATAGGTCGTGCTGACGAATTAAATAGTAAGTTCAACTCCGGCATGTCCTGGGACGAAGAGGAATAAGAATAAGAAAGTTTTGCGGGTATAATACTTGCAAGACGGTAATAGAATAGAAAGGTAGACGAGTAGACGGGATGTTTGCTTTGCTTGGTATGGGTGTATAAACCTTACTTGAGTAGAGCAATCTCTCGGTCTACTCGTCTTCTTGTTTGTAGGTGTCTTGCACACGGATAATTATTATTCTCCCACAGATCGCACTCTAATATTTTTGGCACACGGATGGACACGGATGAACACGGATTTTACCGTGCGGAGGATTACATTATTAATCTCCCACAGATCACACAGATGCACACAGATTATTTTCCATGCGGACTACACATCCACTCATCTGCAAGTAACTGTTGCCCAAGCAACAGAAAATGCTGAAAATCTGTGCAATCTGTGGGAGACTTTATCTAAAGAGATATTTCCTAAAGAATATCATCCCCACGGATAATTAATCTCCCACAGATCCCACACAGATTATTTTCCATGCGGACTACACATCCACTCATCTGCAAGTAACTGTTGCCCAAGCAACAGAAAATATGAAAATCTGTGCAATCTGTGGGAGACTTTATCTAAAGAGATATTTCATAAAGAATAGTCTTCCCCACGGATAATTAATCTCCCACAGATCCCACAGATGCACACAGATTATTTTCCATGCGGACTACACATCCACTCATCTGCAAG
>URLQ01000143.1 GCA_900548745.1 uncultured Prevotella sp. | reverse complement strand
CGTTGCCCCTCGGTGAGAGTGATGGTGCGGGAGGCACGGTCTGTGACCACCGAGCTTATCACACAGGTGAAGAGAATCATTATGACCACGCCGTTCAGCATGTCGGAGTCAACGAGATATTCCCCCGGCGCCGTGGCAAGCTTCATTCCCACCATTACGATGGCTATGGAGCCGGCGGCATGGGCTGAGGTCAGTCCGAACATCATGTTGCCGTTGGACAGCGGCAGGCGGAACAGTCTCTGCGACAGGTATGCCGCTATCGCCTTGCCGAAGGTGCCGAAGAAGATGATGCAGAAAATGACAAATGCTGTGTGCCAGCCGTAGAAGAGCACCCGGACGTTTATCAACATTCCCACGCCGATAAGGAAATAGGGGATGAAGAGAGCGTTGCCGATGAACTCGATGCGGTTCATGAGTGGTGACACATGTGGTATGTAGCGGTTGAGAATCAGTCCGGCAAAGAATGCGCCGAACACACCCTCAAGACCGATCAGTCCGGACACCGTGGCACTGAGAAACAGGAGAGCCATGACGAAGATATACTGCGTCACGGCATCGCTGAAGCGACGAAGGAACCAACGTGCCAGGCGTGGTAGGATGAAAACACCGCCAACGACAAACAGTACAATCTTAAACAGAAACAACGCCCAGAACGACAGTCCTGCCCCGCTGCCGAAAGAGCCCACGATGGCTGCCAGCACAATGAGGGCAAGGGTGAGGGCTATCATCGAGGACCCCACACAGAGCGTCACGCTGGTATGCTTCTGCAGACCGTATTTGCAGATGATAGGGTAGGCGATGAGAGTGTTTGATGCCATGATGCTGCTCAGAAGAAGAGCCGCCGTGGAGGTATAACCTATTATATATGTACTCGCCAGATAAGTGATGATGAAGGGGAACAGGAAGGTGAGCAGACCGAAGATGAGCACCCTGGTGCCATTGCTCTTCAGTCCCTCTATGTCCATCTCCAGTCCGGCAAGAAACATGATGTAGTACAGACCCACCTTTCCGAAAAGCTCGAAAGAGCTGTCACGCTCCAGAATGTTCAGTCCGTACTTGCCAACAAGCACACCGGCAAGCACCATTCCCACGATATGCGGAATGCGCAACTTGCCCATCACGATAGGAGCGGCAAGTATCAGAAACATCACCACGAGGAATATCATCGTAGGGTCTGTTATAGGTAGATAATGGGATATATTGGCAATCATTTTTAGTGTTATTCTGCTAATTTTAGTGCAAAGGTGCAAAAAAAATGTCAGAAATAGTGTCATGTGTGGTGAAAGTTGTACTTTTGCAATAATAATTAAGGATTAATCAGTAAAAGTAAGAAGATATGAAAGTAGCTATTGTTGGTGCGAGCGGTGCCGTAGGACAGGAATTCCTGCGCATCCTTGCTGAGAGAGATTTCCCGATGGACGACCTTGTGTTGTTCGGTTCAGAACGTTCGGCAGGAAGAAAATACAACTTCAAGGGCAAAGACTACGAGGTGAAGCTGCTTCAGCACAATGATGACTTCAAGGATGTAGACATAGCCTTCACGTCAGCCGGCGGCGGCACTTCAGAGGAGTTTGCGGAGACCATCACCAAGTATGGTGCCGTGATGATAGACAACTCAAGTGCGTTCCGCATGTGCGACGATGTTCCTTTGGTAGTGCCGGAGGTAAATGCCGAGGATGCCCTGGAGCGTCCGCGTGGCATCATCGCCAACCCTAACTGTACGACAATCATGATGGTAGTGGTGCTTAACCCTATCGACAAGCTCAGCCATATAAAGAAGGTACACGTATCTTCATACCAGAGTGCGTCGGGAGCAGGAGCCGCTGCAATGGCAGAGCTGGAACAGCAGTACAAGGACATCATTGAAAAGGGAAAGACCGACCATGTCAGCAAGTTCCCACATCAGTTAGCATACAACGTGATTCCGCAGATTGACAAGATGACTCCCAACGACTATACCAAGGAGGAGATGAAGATGTACAACGAAACCCGCAAGATTATGCACTCCGATGTGCGCACCAGCGCCACCTGTGTCCGTGTGTCTTCGTTGCGCTCACATTCAGAGAGCGTATGGTTCGAGACGGAGAAGCCGCTCTCGGTAGAGGAGATACGTGAGGCGCTGAAGGCAGCACCGGGCGTAACACTCGAGGACGACCCTCAGAACTATGTCTATCCGATGCCTTTAGAGAGCGCAGGCCACGATGATGTTTACGTAGGTCGTGTTCGCAAGGATCTTGCCGACGACAACGGCAACACCCTATGGCTCACAGGCGACCAGATTCGTAAGGGCGCAGCTCTCAATGCCGTACAGATAGCAGAATATCTTATCAAGGTGGGCAACGTGAAGTAGATATATTATATAAGGTGGCAATGAAACTTATCGACCTGTCTATAGGCTATCCGCAAGGGAAATCGTCGAGGGTGGTGATGAAGGGCATCAATGCCGAACTCCACAAGGGACGACTGACATGTCTTATCGGTGCCAACGGCGCCGGTAAGTCTACTCTACTTCGTACCATCTCCGCCTTCCAGCCGAAGCTCGGAGGTGACATTATAATAAGAGGTAGAAAACTCGAATCCTTCTCACGCGAAGAACTGGCAAGACTGATAGGCGTAGTGCTTACGGAGCGCCCGTCGGTGCAGCATCTCACGGCAAGACAGATGGTGGCGATGGGCCGCAGTCCTTACACGGGATTCTTCGGAAGACTCTCCGACGAAGACAATGCCGTGGTGACGGAAAGCCTAAGGATGGTGGGCATTGAGCATCTGGCGGAGCGTATGGTACACAGCCTTAGCGACGGCGAGCGGCAGAAGATGATGACGGCAAAGGCACTGGCGCAGCAGACCGACGTCATCTTTCTCGATGAGCCGACGGCATTCCTCGACTACGGCAGCAAGGTGGACACGCTGCAGATGCTGCATCAGCTGTGCAATGTGGAGGGGAAGACAATCCTTTTGTCCACCCACGACCTCGAACTCGCACTGCAGGTGGCGGACGAACTGTGGGTGATGACCGACGACAAGGTGACAACGGGCACCCCCGACGAGCTGTCCGCCGACGGCACTTTGTCGAGATTCATCGACCGTCCCGGCTTGCATTACGACCCAACAACAAGGACGATAAGAATTGTTGACAATAAGTGATTTTGTGTGCGTACATCAATTTTTAGTGGTATAATGGTAAAAAAAAAGTGTAAATATAGTGTAAATTAAAAATTATTACTACCTTTGCATAAAATATCGCAATATTGATACTAATAATACAATAACAAATTTGATTTATTTTTAAATAAAGGTTATGAAAAAGTTTTTAATGGTGCTGGCTATTGCCGGCGTTTCTTTGAATTCAATGGCTCAGGAAACAGAAGCTACAGAGAAGTATAGCGTAGCTACAAATTCTTTCTGGAGCAATTGGTTTGTTCAGGGTGGTGTTCAGTGGACTGCTTTCTATCCATCAGCAGGTCACGGCTCAGGCTATTCAAACAGCCCAATCAAGGATTTCCGTTCAAACCCACAGGCAGCAATCGCTGTTGGTAAGTGGTTTACTCCTGGTATCGGACTCCGTACAAAGGTTTCTGGTATCTGGGGCAAGGCTTTTGATGAGAGCTTCAAGTATTGGAACGCACAGGAGCAGGTTCTTTTCAACCTGAGCAACATGCTTTGCGGTTACAACCCTAACCGTGTATACAGCTTCATACCATTCGCAGGTGCAGGCTTCGCTCGCAACATGACTGCTGACAGATATGCTATGGGTGTGAGCGTAGGTTTGTTGAACCAGTTCCGTCTCTCTAACCGCGTTGCCCTCAACGTTGAGTTGGGTTGGAACCGTTTCGAGAACGACTTCATCAGCGGTGGCAATGTAGACAACGGCCAGCGTTTCTGGGATTCACACGACAACACTCTCTATGCAGAGGTTGGTCTGACATTGAACCTTGGCAAGACTACAGGTTGGTCTAAGACTCCAGACGTAGACGCTATCAAGGCTCTCTCACAGTCACAGATCGACGCTCTTAACGCTCAGCTCGCTGACTCTAAGTCAGAGAACGACCGTCTGAAGAACATGCTGAAGGAGGCTAACAACAAGCCAGCAACAGCTCCTGTTTCTGAGGCTATGAAGGAGTTCATCACTACTCCGGTTTCTGTATTCTTCAACTGTGGCAAGACAAGCGTTGCTAACCTGAAGGATCTCGTAAACGTTAGAGCTCTTGCTAACTACGCTAAGGCTAACGACAGCAAGATCATGGTTACAGGTTATGCTGACAGCGCTACCGGTACTAAGGCTGGTAACCAGAAGCTTTCTGAGAACCGTGCTAAGCAGGTTAAGGACGAGCTCGTTAAGATGGGCGTGAAGGCTGAGAACATCCAGACTTCACACAACGGTGGTGTTGATACAGCTTCTACTGTTGACAACCTCTCTCCATTGCAGTTCAACCGTCGTGCAACTGTTCAGATCGTAGAGAAGTAATATTCGCTACTGTAAATTTAGAGTTTTAAAAAATCTAAATAGAATTTGTCTCTTCCTCATTCGTGGGGAAGAGATTTTTTTTGCTTTAAAAAGTCGAACGGATAACATTCGCACGAATATTTTTTATACGGATAATTATTTTATTCTCCCATGCTAACCAATAACAAGAAAATCGTGGATGTTTTCCATCTTTGCAACATCATTTCCTTGCAATTCCCCCCACAACACAAGATATTGAAATATTAACAAAGAACATTTCCATATTACAAAAATTATTCATAACTTTGTACTAAACACAAAGAAATAGATATATGAATAACATTAGTAATATCGATAACACGAGTAATGTCAGTAACATTTCAAAGGGCGACATTAACCGCTTGAAGGTTGTTCTGGTAGAGCAGAAACGTACTGCAAAGTGGTTGGCTGAGAAGATTGGACGCGACCCTGCAACCGTCAGCAAGTGGTGTACTAACATTGTACAACCGAATCTTGATACTCTCCGTCAAGTGGCAGTCATCCTTGACGTGGATATCAGGGATTTGCTTTGTCCTACAAAATAACATCGTTACACATTATACATAATATATAGGTATGGCATTACCAATAAATATAGAAGAACTACTGAAAGGCAAGACTGTAGAATGGGAACGTTTGGATTTTAAACGTGGATGGAATCCAGAAGATGTTGTACATTCTGCATGTGCTTTCGCAAATGATATTCATAATTGGGGTGGTGGCTACATCGTTGTTGGTGTTGATGAACAGGATGGAGTACCAGTGCTGCCTCCTATTGGCGTTGACATTCATTCGCTTGATAAGATACAGAAGGAGTTGGTAAACATCTGTAGTCTTGTTCAACCAACCGTGAATGTGATAGCAGAACCTGTAGAATTCATGGGCAAGATGATACTTGTCATTCAAGTGCCTGGAGGAGAAGTACGCCCTTATAAAGCACCAAAGCATCTGGGCATGGAAGCTTTGAAGGCTGGCAAGGTGTACTTCGTGCGAAAGGGTTCAGTGACAAAAATTGCTGACCAAGAGGAAGAACGTCTTTTGATGAGTCTTTGCAACAAGGTTCCTTTTGATGACCGCATCAACCAGACTGCAAGTATCGAAGTACTTGACCGTATGCTTATTGAAGATTTCCTTAAGCGTGTTGGCAGTAAACTGACTCATGACGAGATAATGCACATGCCAATGTCAGAACTGGGATGGCAGATGCAGATTATTGGAGGTTCACCCGAAGATTCGCACCCCAAAAACGTAGGATTGCTTCTATTCTCTCAGGATCCCGAGAAGTATTTCCCTTATTCTCGCATTGAGATAGTTCACTTCTTTGATGAGGTGGGTGATAGATTCACGGAGAAGATTCTGCATGGTCCAATACACCTTCAACTTGAAGCTGCCTTGAAATACATCCGAGAGCAGGTGCTTATGGAGAAGGTTATCAAAGTACGTGGAGAAGCAGAGGCTGTACGCTGCTACAACTATCCTTATGGAGCATTGGAAGAGATTTTGGCAAATGCCGTTTTCCACAAGTCATGGGATGACCGCAATCCTATAGAGGTGCGCATCAATCATAATAGCATAGAGATATTGAACTTTGAAGGCCCAATGCCTCCAATAACCAATGCAGACTTGCAGAAGCCTCGCGTAATTTCACGCAACTATCGCAATCGTCGTATAGGTGATTTCTTGAAAGAACTGCATCTGACAGAGGGACGTTCCACTGGTTTCCCGAAAATTTACCAGGCAGTTAAGCAGAATAACTCGCCAATGCCTATGTTTGAAACCGATGAACGCAACATGCACTTCCTCGCTACAATGCCTATACATCAGGCATTCATTGACGAGAAGGCATATCTTGCATCTATCGGAAAAGAATTGTACGAAGGTGGCAAGAAGGACGATGATTTCGGAAAAGATTTCCCAAAAGACTTTCCAATAGAAATCTCAGAAAGACAGCAGTTTATATTGCGACTTATACATGCAGATTGCGCAATAACTTCGGAAAAGATTTCGGAAAAGATTTCTGAAAAGAAACCAATTTCTGCAAGAACTATAGAAACGGACATTTCTAAACTCAAAGAAATGGGTATTCTCGCTCGTGAAGGTGGTCGTAAAGGCGGCCGTTGGGTAATAATCAAGAAGTGATATGACGAAATTCTTTAGGATATTAGAAAAGATAGTTTGATTGACTCCCTTAAAGACAATCTACCAATTGTAGTCTCAAGTCTGGTAGAACAACAGGTTCAACAGCAAGTAGCGTTGAAAAACAAAAGTTAGCCCTTGAATACGAACAGAAGTATACGGAACTGAAACAAAAAACTCAATCTGTTGATGCCATCATCGAAAGACAGAAAAGACTCGAAAATCTCAATAAGGCTCTTAGGGAACGACAAGGTTCAAGATGTAGATTTCGAGTTTCAAAGTCAGCAATAATCATGAACATCCAGACTTCATACAACGGTGGTGTTGATACAGCTTCTACTGTTGACAACCTCTCTCCAATGCAGTTCAACCGTCGTGCAACTGTTCAGATCGTAGAGAAGTAATATTCGCTACTGTAAATTTAGAGTTTTAAAAAATCTAAATAGAATTTGTCTTTTCCTCATCCGTGGGGAAGAGATTTTTTTGCTTTAAAAAGTAAGTCATCGAGTCTCTTATAGAAAGTTACTATGTTTGCAACCGCTAATGCGATAAAAGCAGTATGAAGACGCTCT
>URLQ01000142.1 GCA_900548745.1 uncultured Prevotella sp. | reverse complement strand
CTACTACACAGAACTTCCGTGTCGTAGAGGGTGGTTCTCTCGGCGAGGTATGGGGTTACAGACTCCGTGGCTACTATACAGCATACGACGCAGAGAAGAATCCTAATGGTGAACTCGTATGGACAGGCAGCAAGTGGGCTCTCCGTGAGGGTCTGCTCGACAAGAGCTCTACAATCATGGGTTCTCTCCAGCCTGGTTCTCCAAAGCTGAAGGTTGACGAGAATGGTGATGTAGTAAAGGAGAAGCTCGGAAACACTATCGCTCCTTGGGCTGGCGGTTTCGGCTTTAACGCTACATTCTACGGCTTCGACGCTTCTGTATTCTTCAACTATCAGTTCGGCAACAAGATTGTCAACGGAACAAAGATGGGTTCTTCTTTCTTCCACGACACACGTAAGGGCTACAACCTTAACTCAGACTTCCTGAACCGTTATTCAAGCATCGACCCGGCAAACGGTCTTTCTTTGGCAAATCCTACAAACGTGGCTCAGTACTACGAGGGTGGAGAGGCAGCCGTTATCGCACGTTTGAACGAGCTTAATGCAAACGCTTCAATCTACAACCCTGTACTCGTGACCAAGATGTATCTTACAGACTACTTCGTGGAGAGTGCTTCATTCCTGCGTCTGCAGAACCTGACCGTAGGTTACACCCTGCCTAAGAAGTTGCTGAAGAATATCTTCCTGAACAACGTTCGCTTCTACTTCACAGGTTACAACCTGCTCACAATTACTGGCTACTCAGGTAATGACCCAGAGGTTGACTCAAGTAGCAAGAAATCTCCGATGTCTCCAGGTGTAGACTATGCTTCTTATCCAAAGAGCCGTCTGTATGTATTCGGAGTAAATGTTTCATTCTAATATATAATAAGGAGTAAAACAAAATGAAAAATATAATAAAGACGATAGTATTTGGAGGTGCCGCTCTTGTTGCATTTTCTTCATGCAGCGATTTCCTTGGCCAGAAGTCACCATCAGATACCGATGCCAGCAACGTTTGGCAGTCTACATACTATACCCAGAATGTATTGAACAAGGCATACGGCTTGCTTTGTGAGGACTATACCTACTCTCAGGTGTTATGCTACACATTCATGACAAACTCAGATGTTGAGTTCGCAAATGCCTATGGCGAGAGTAATGCCAAGGCAGAAGGTAAGGGACGCGACCTGAACAACTATTATGCCGACAACGACGCTTCGTTTGCAAAGACTCGTGACGCTTGGGATCATATCTACGAGAGCATAGAGTATTGCAACAATATCATTACCGGACTCAACGGTATAGATGCTCAGACAACCGACAAGACCGAGAAACAGCTCCTCCAGTATAAGGGTGAGGCTCTCACTCTCAGAGCTATGCTCTACCACGAGCTTGTACGTAACTGGGGCGACGTGCCTTTCAAGACAGAACCTACAAAGAACGACCTCTCGAACATCAACACGGGCAAGACCGACCGCGATGTGATAATGGATGCTCTTATCGCCGACCTTGAGGAGGCTATCAACTATCTGCCTTGGGCAGGTCAGAACAGCTATACTACCGAGCACGTTACAAAGGGCTATGCCCATGCTCTTCTTGCACAAATCGCTCTCCAGCGTTCCGGCTGGGCAATCCGCGAGGCTGCAAAGGAAGGCTATGTAACAGCTTCCGAGAATAGCGACCCTACTTATCCTACACAACGTTGTAGCGATGAGGACCGTGCAAAGTACTATAAGCTTGCTTTGACACATCTGAATGAAGTAATCAGCTCGGGCAAGCATCAGCTCAACCCAAGCTTCGACAACGAGTGGACGCTCATCAACAGTCAGACACTCGACACCCAGTATCAGGAGAACATCTTCGAGGTGCCTATGGGACTTGGCAACTCAAGTGAGCTTGGTTATGGTATTGGCGTACGCTTCGCCGACAACAGCGCTTACGCCCTGAAGGGAAACTCTTCTGCCAACGTGCAGCTGCCTTCAACCCTCTTCTGGAAGTATGACCATAGCGGCAAGGACACTCGTCGCGACATTACATGCTCAAACTTCGAAATCAAGGTTGACAACGGCGTTACTACTGAGACCATGCTTGGCAACAAGCCATTCAACATCTATTGTGGCAAGTGGGACGTTCGCAAGTTCAGCAAAGACTGGTCGGATATTGCAAAGATCAAGAATGCAAAGTTCGGTACAGGTATCAACTTCGTGAAGCTCCGCTACTCTCAGGTTCTCCTTTGGTATGCTGAGGTTATGAACGAGCTGAACGGCAATCCGGATGTAGCTACAGGCGGCTGCGGCATGACAGCCCGTCAGGCTCTCGCCCTTGTACACAAGCGTGCATACGCAGATGCCGACAAGGCCGTGGCACAGTCTTATATCGACGCCATCCCGTCAGACAAGGATGCTTTCTTCAACGCTATCGTCGACGAGAACGCACTTGAGTTTGCTGGTGAGGGCGTGCGCAAGTATGAGCTTGAGCGTTGGAACCTGCTGAGCGCAAAGATAGACCAGATGAAGGCAGACTATATGGCTCAGATCTATGAGTATCCTGAAAAGCTCTACTACAAGACATATACCGAGAACGGACTTGTAAAGATTGACATGAGCTCTATACGTTGGTACGACACGGAGGCTCCTGAGAATGCAGCAGACTATAAGTACGTCACATTCTGGGGCGACGAGGGCAAGGAGTCAAATACAAAGAAGACAAATGTTGCGAACCTTGAGTTCATCAGCGGCGGTCTTAATACACCTGTAAAGAACCGTTATCTCTTGCCTATCTATAGCAGCACAATCAACGAGTCGGAAGGCTCATTGCAGAACTCTTATGGATTCATCCATAAATAATATTTAATTTCGAATTACAATGAAACTGAATAAATCAATTATAAGCAACGCACTCTTCGGAGCTTTGATGCTCCTTGGTGGTGCATCGTTCACAGCTTGTACTGAGACGAACGATTGGGATGTAGACCCGGCTTACGACCGTCTGTTCCACTCTTCAAAGGTGAGTGTGAGCGCCGGCGAGGACCAGGCTGAGGTTACATTCAAGAAGATGCCTAATGCTGAATACTACGTGATAGAAATCAGTACCGACACTCTCTTCGACGAGGTGGAGACAACTGAGCATAGCATTTACTATGGCGACAAGGAGGATGCGAGAATCACAACTTCTCCTTATACCATGACAGGACTTGAGGGTTCTACAAAATATTACTTCCGTATCAAGAGTTGTGCCACAACAGGCAAGGGCTCTACATGGAAGTATCTCGATGACACGGAGTCCAACTACAGCTTCACCACCAAGGCGGAGCAGATTATCTCAGAGGTTGTGCCAGGTTCAAACAAGGTTGTTGTAAGCTTTACAGCCGGCAAGACCATTACCAAGGCACAGGTGGTAAAGGACGACGAGGTCGTTTCCGAGAAGGACGTAACAGCTGACGAGGTAGCAGCCGGCACCTTGACCATCGGCGGTCTGCAGGCAAAGACCTCTTATACCGTACAGCTTCTCAACGGCGAGAACGTTCGCGGCAAGATGAAGTTCAAAACCACAGAGGCTTATCCTGAGGGATATGAGGTAATAACTGTTGCCGACGGAGATAACGTGCGCACTCTTCTTGAGAATGCAGCAACAGACAAGGTTGTCGTTGTGTTCCCACAGGGAATGGACTTCACTGCTCTGGGCGAGGACGGTAAGACTTCTACCATCAAGGTTCCTGAGAACATTAAGTCGGTATACTTCTGGGGAGCCGCTGGTGACAGCAAGCCTTCTGTAACCTTCAAGGGCGTATCTTTCGAAAGCTCGCAGATGGATGTTTTACGTTTCTACAACTTGAACTTGAAGTATGGAGATCCGGGCGACGGTTACGTGATGAACCAGTCTGGCACATTCACTCTCAATTCTCTCGAAATGGAGAAGTGTAATGTTCAGAAGCTCCGTGGTATCTTCCGTTTCCAGAGCATCGTAAACTCTACAGTTGGAGCAATCAAGATCAAAGACTGCGTTCTGACCAACATCGGTTCATACGGCGTTGTAAACACTAAGGACCAGAAGACCCTTACTTTGGGTTCTGTCAGCATCACCAATACTACCCTCAACACAATCAACTCCGTATTGACAAATACGAGCCAGTCTAACTTCTCGTTGACTCTCGACCATTGTACAATATGGAACTGCGTACCTGGCGGCAAGCCATACTTCGACCTGCAGAAGCAGGAGGGAGTTGCCGTGGCTTGTACAAACTCTCTTATCGGAGCATACTACAAGGCAGACGGAGAAAAGACCGTAAAGGGTAACAGCATGAAAGATATCGATGCTACAGGCACGGTTTACACAAGCGACTTCCAATGGAACGCCAACTATGAGATAGGTTCTCAAATTTCTGAGACCTCAGCTCAGCTTTGGGCAAACCCTGCAACCGATGGTGGCGACTTTACCGTACAGAACACTACTTATAAGAATCTCGGCGACCCACGTTGGATTCCTGCAGAATAGTTTCGTATGATAATTTTTCTTATATGATAGCAAGAGGGGAGCGGATTGGAAAGGCCGTTTCCCTCTTTTTCCTTTTTCCCCCTTGTGGCAAAGTCTGACGCCACTTCGTCTTGATCTCTTTCCGAGCCTGCTGCCGCTTCGCCTGTCGGGGAAAATAATCCGGAAATAGGGTGAAAATCCTATATCCTTATATATATGAAGAATTTATAAAGTCGTTTTCCTTGTAGCTTTCATCAGGATTTTATAATTTCGCAACATGAAAATTATATGATCGCAGCATGTGGTCTTATAATTCATGTAGCATGAAAAAGCTGTTTGAAGAAAAAATAGCTAAAAAAGAATAGCTAAGAAAGAACAGCTAAAAAAGAATAGCTAAAAACGTTTTGAAAACTAATATAAACAAATGAAATTACAGAAAATATTTTTTGCGGGTGCCGCAGCCGTGGCACTTTCCGTGCAGCCTCTCGCAGGCTTTGCTTCAGACCAGCTCGTAGCCTTCCCTGGTGCCGAGGGCTTCGGCAGATATACTACCGGAGGAAGAGGAGGAGCCGTGTACCATGTTACGAAACTTGACGACGACGGCTCGGAAGGCACCTTCCGCTGGGCATGCAACAAGTCGGGCGTGAGGACGATAGTCTTCGACGTGAGCGGTACGATATTTCTCAAGAGCGCATTGCAGCTGAAGAAGGGCAACGTGACGATTGCCGGACAGACCGCCCCCGGCGACGGAATATGTGTTGCCGACTATCCGTTCACCATCGACTCCGACAATGTTATCCTGCGCTTCCTGCGCTTCCGTCTCGGTAACCGCCATGTAGACAAGCACGAGGGCGACGGACTGGGCGGCATGGACCGCAAGAACATCATTGTAGACCATTGTTCCGTGAGCTGGAGCATAGACGAGTGTCTCTCGGTATACGGCAGCCACGACATCACGGTACAATGGTGTATCGTATCGCAGAGCCTGAAGACTTCGGGCCACTCAAAGAAAGATCATGGCTATGGTGGCAACTGGGGAGGCAGCGGAGCCACCTATCATCACAATCTGCTTGCCCACCACGACTCCCGTGTGCCACGCCTCGGTCCGCGCCCCGGCACGCAGACCGACGAACGCATGGACCTGCGCAACAACGTAATGTACAACTGGGGAGGAAACGGCTGCTATGGCGGCGAGGGAATGAACGTGAACATAGCCTACAACTACTACAAACCCGGTCCTGCCACGCTGAAGCGCAGCAAGGCAATTCGATACCGACTTGCTGCTCCAGGCATCCGTACCGTGGACTATTGTCTGAACAAGAAGTCCATAGCAAACGGCTACAAGACCGCTACCGGCATAGCCGTGAGCGAAAAGGACGTGAAGGGCTCTTCTGACGGAACCAGCAACTATGTGGAGATTAAGGGAAAGAAATATCTTATCGACATGGCGACAAACAAGATTGACGTTGATGGTACAAAGGTAAACGTCTCCTGGAACGAATGGAAGAAGATGCTCCATACGTGGGGAAAATTCTACGTGTACGGAAACTACAACCCCAACTCCGATGCCATGAATCGCGACAACTTCAAGTATGGCGTTGCCGACCAGATAGACAAGAGCGGCAACGACAACACCTATCCCGGCGACGATGCCATAAAGCTTGCCGCCCCCATGACATTCGAGTCCGTGACGACCCATACCGCACAGGACGCCTTCGACTGCGTTCTTGCCTATGCCGGAGCGTCGCTACGCAGAGACTGGGTTGACGAGCAGATGGTTAGCGACACGAAGAACGGTGTAGCCACATCGACTGGCTCAGGCAACAGCGGAGGGATAATAAACTCGCAGGACGACAACAAACCGGCTGGAGCTGCCGCCGACTGGAGCCCGTGGCCAAATCTCCAGACAGACGCTTCTGTCAGCATCCTCGATACCGACGGCGACGGAATGCCCGACTGTTGGGAGGATGCCAACGGACTTGATAAGAACAACAAGGAGGACGGAAACCTGACGGATGCCGAGGGCTACACCAATCTCGAACGATACATGAACAGTCTCGTGGCAGACATCATGGTGAAGGAGAATGAGGGTGGCAGACTCCTGAGTGGCAACCAGACGTATGAAGACGCCGCTGGCATAGCCGATGCCGCCGCTTGCGACAAGATGGCAGACGGCAGGATATACAATCTCCAGGGCATGGTAGTAAGCAACCCGACACGTGGCGGAATATATATCCGGGACGGGAAGAAATTCATAAAGCTATAGCAGACACTTTCACATCAATCGGGGGGCAGGGAATCAGATTCTCTGCTCCCTATTGTTGTATGTCAGCATGCTTTGCGGCACGTTCTCCCTTACGCTCCTCACGATAAGGTCCGCAATGGAATGGCGCACGAAGTTTCTCGTCGTCAGCAGCACCACATCCCTCACGGGTATCGGCAGGGCGAAGGGGCGCACCAGCTCCTTCTGCTGCTCGGAGAGCTGGCTCAGGGCAAGCTCCGGGATGAACGTCACGCCCTGTCCGCTTTCCACCATGCGCATGAAGGTCTCTATGCTGCCGAGCGAGTATTTCGACTTACTCTCCGTAGCCGACTTCAGATTGCAGAACCTTACGAGCTGGTCGCTGAAGCAATGGCCCTCGTCGAGAAGCCACAGGAACTCGTTGTTCAGGTCGGAAGTCTTGATGTTCTTATTGGCATACAGAGGGTCGTTCTTGGCGACGTAGGCGATAAACTGCTCGTAGTACATGGATGTCTGCTCATAAACGTCCAGCTCCTCAAGCCTTACGGCGATGGC
>URLQ01000141.1 GCA_900548745.1 uncultured Prevotella sp. | reverse complement strand
TATTAAGGTTAATAAAAGATTGGTTGTCGTGAGACAATCAATTTTTTTTTGCCCGATAGCGAACTACGGTTTCATCGGACAATGCGTAATCTTACCAGACGATTATACATGTATCTTACCGGACAATAATAATACCTGCCGGACAACACATCAAATTCATAACCATAATCAGAAATCAACAATGAAAGCAAATATAAAATTCGTAACAGAGAAATTCGACGTCTTCAACAGGCAGATATTTGCCAACGAACTGCCCATGCTTCCCATACGCATCGGACATGCAAGAACTTCACTCGGAGGTCTCGCATGCAACAAGAAGAAAAACCTCTTCGGGAAAGCACAATATTACAACTTCAGGATGATTATCAGCGACAGCATAGATCTTCCGCAAGAGGAACTCGAAGATATTATCATCCACGAAATGATACATTACTTTATTGCCTACAAACAGATACAGGACACCAGCGCACACGGAAAACTCTTCATGAAGATGATGAACGACATCAACAAACGGTTTGGAAGGCACATCAGCGTTTCAAGAAGACAAACCGCAAGCGAACTGGACGCCACATACACCCTGCCGCCAAAACCACGCTACATCTGCATAACGGAACTTGCCGACGGACGAACCGGCATTACCATTGCACCCAAGACACGCATCTTCCAACTGTGGAAGACCATGCCGCAACTGTTCAAGACCAAGAGCTGCAGATGGTTCTACACCACCTCTCCATACTTCGGCCGCTACCCTACTTGTCTGAAGCCCAAGATATATGTAGTGGAGAAAGAAGAACTGCAAAAGCATCTGCAAGGAGCAATCCCATTGAAGAACGACGGGCAAACTATTTCGGCTGAAAGATAATCCTTAACAAGATTTAACTGCCATACAGTATTACAACACGCCCGCATACGTGTCCTATTTATAAAATGAATGTGTGTGTATGATGGATAAAGTTCATCTATAACACACACAGGAAATGAAGAGCTAATAGCATAAAAAAAATAATATTAAACCTTTTATATTATAAAGATGAAGAACTATCCAAAAATCGGTATACGCCCAATCATCGACGGTCGTCAGGGCGGAATACGTGAAAGTCTCGAAGACAAGACAATGCAGATGGCTAAGGCTGTGGCAGAACTGATTTCCACAAACCTCCGCAACGGTGACGGCTCTCCGGTAGAGTGCGTCATAGCAGACACCACAATAGGCAGAGTGGCTGAAGCAGCACGCTGCGCAGAAAAGTTTGAAAAGAACGGTGTTGGCGCCACCATCTCCGTCACTCCATGCTGGTGCTACGGCTCTGAAACGATGGACATGAACCCTACATACCCTAAGGCTGTATGGGGCTTCAACGGCACGGAGCGTCCGGGAGCAGTATATCTGGCTGCCGTTCTTGCAGCACACGCACAGAAGGGCCTGCCTGCCTTCGGCATCTACGGACACGATGTGCAGGACCTCGAAGACAACTCTATCCCTGACGATGTCAGAGAGAAGATTCTACGCTGGGCACGTTGTGCACAGGCCGTGGCTACCATGCGCGGCAAGTCATACCTGTCCATCGGAAACGTTGCAATGGGTATTGCCGGAAGTATCGCCAATGCCGACTTCATGCAGGAGTATCTCGGCATGAGAACAGAACAGGTTGACATGACGGAGATATTGCGCCGTATTGACCTCGGCATATACGACAAGGCTGAATACGAGAAGGCTATCAAATGGGTTCGCGAATATTGCACTCCTAACGAGGGAGAAGACATCGGCAACCGCGACGAGAAGAAGAAAGACCGTAAAGGTAAGGATGAAGACTGGGAGTTCGTAACGAAGATGGCTATGATATTCCGTGACCTCATGACTGGCAACGAGAAGCTCAACGAGGCTGGCTTCTACGAGGAAGCACTCGGACACAATGCCATAGCAGGAGGATTCCAGGGACAGCGACAGTGGACTGACTATAAGCCTAACGGCGACTTCGCAGAGGCTATACTCAACACCTCTTTTGACTGGAACGGCATACGCGAGTCGTTTGTCTTCGCTACAGAGAACGATACTTGCAACGGCCTGACCATGCTTCTCGAACACCTCATCACCAACCGTGCAACGATATTCTCAGACGTGAGAACATACTGGAGCCCGGAGGCTGTAAAGAGAGTTACAGGAAAAGAACTTACCGGAAAGGCGGCAAACGGTATCATCCACCTCATCAACTCCGGAGCGACAACGCTCGACGGCACAGGACAATGTACCAACGCAGAAGGCACTCCTGAGATGAGAGAACCATGGAACCTGACAGAGGACAACGTGAAAGACTGTCTGAAAGCCACTACATGGTATCCGGCAAACCGCGACTACTTCCGTGGCGGAGGCTTCTCTTCAAACTTCCTGACAAAGGGAGGAATGCCTGTAACAATGGCCCGACTGAACATAGTAAAGGGACAGGGACCTGTATTGCAGCTTGCTGAGGGTTGGACTGTGGATATTGACCCGGAAATCCATAAGGTCATCGACAAGCGTACCGACCCGACATGGCCGACAACATGGTTCGTGCCACGCCTATGCGACAAGCCTGCCTTCAAGGATGTATATTCTGTAATGAACAACTGGGGAGCAAACCACGGCGCCATCTGCTACGGACATGTTGGAGCTGACCTAATCACGCTGGCTTCAATGCTGCGCATTCCTGTATGTATGCACAACGTAGAAGACGAGAAAATCTTCCGTCCTGCCGTATGGAACGCCTTCGGCATGGACAAAGAGGGTGCCGACTTCCGTGCTTGCCAGAACTTCGGTCCGATATATAAATAAGTTGACGAGTTGACAAGTTGACGAGTTGACAAGTTGACAAGGAGCTTTTCTTCCTTAAACAAACAGATATATATTTATAATAATATATATAAACAGAGCTCCTCTCTCTTAATAGAGGAAAATATTACATTATCCGAAGGGAATCATCGTCATGGTGGTTCCCTTTTCCATACCCTATAACTTACTGTTATCGCAATACCTACAACACAACGCAAAAGAAAGAATAGAAGATACTACTTGCAAAGCAAAAGAAAAAAAACAGAAGACAAATCCTTATCTTCTTGCAATAAAAACATCCCTAACCACTTAATCTTCTTGCAACGAAAAACATCCCTAACCACTTAATCTTCTTGCAACGAAAAACATCCCTAAATCCTTATCTTCTTGCAACGAAAAACATAAAAAAAAACATCCCTTGTATCACTACAAAGGATGCCCTCTTATGAAAAAAAAAATTTCCTTTTGCAAGTACCTCACGGCACTTTAAATCAAATATGTAAAAACTGTTTTTATTATTACAAATTCAAAGACTTCTTGATAGCCTCAATCTTCTCTTCAGCAGCCTTCTCGCAACGGGTGTAGCAACCGGCACACTTGAATGAAGGGTCTTTAACCTCGATATAGAACTTAATCTTAGGCTCTGTTCCTGACGGACGAACACTAACCTTTGTGTTGTCGTCGCAGAACCACTGGAGCACGTTGCTTGTCGTCGGCATGTCAAGCTTCTCCTTAGAGCCGTCAGCCTTTGTAGCCTCCAGAGTCTTATAGTCTTTCCACAGAACAACCTTGCTTCCACCAAGATCCTTAGGAGGATTGGCACGGAAGTTCTCCATCATCTGCTTGATTTCGTCAGCTCCGCTCTTTCCTGGGCGCACAACATTTACGGTAAACTCCTTAGAGAAGCCATACTTCTGATAAATCTGCATGAGCAGGTCGTAGAGAGTCTTGCCCTGATCCTTTGCCCAGGCAGCAATCTCGCAAATCAAGCATATTGACGCAGGAGCATCCTTGTCGCGAACCTTGTCGTAAGGCAGGAAGCCGAAGCTCTCCTCACCACCGCCGATATAATCCTGCTTGCCTTCCGAGAGGGCTATCTCGCGTGCTATCCACTTGAAGCCTGTGTAGCAGTCGCGCAGTTCCACATTGTTCTTCTTTGCAATCTCAGCAATAACCTCTGTGGTGACGATAGTCTTCACGAGATAGTCTGTAGGCTTCAGCTTGCCGAGTTTCTTCTTGTTTTCGATGATATAGTAGCAGAACATCATGCAGGTCTGGTTACCGTTGATGATAACCCACTCGCCTTTGTCGTCGCGGCAGACGATAGCCAGACGGTCTGCGTCAGGGTCGGTAGCCACCACGAGGTCTGCATTGAGCTTCGTGCCGAGCTTCATACCGAGAGTCATGGCCTCTGAGTTCTCCGGGTTAGGAGAAACCACCGTAGGGAAGTTACCGTCTACAACCATCTGCTCCGGCACTACATTGATATTCTGGAATCCCCATGAGCGCAGACAGAGAGGAACGATAACGCGACCTGTTCCGTGCATTGGGGTATATACGATGTTGAGGTCATTCTGACGGTTTATTACATCCTGGTCAATCATTGCGGTGTGTACAGCCTGCATGTAGTTGTAGTCCATCTCGCCGCCGATAATCTTGATGAGATTCCAGTTTGCCTCAAACTTCACGTCGCTGATAGTCACCTTGTTTACCTCCTCAATGATGCCTGTGTCGTGTGGAGCAAGCACCTGTGCGCCGTCGCTCCAGTAAGCCTTGTATCCGTTATACTCCTTAGGGTTGTGCGAAGCTGTAACATTTACGCCGGCCTTGGCTCCCAGCTCGCGGATAGCGAAGGAGATTTCCGGAGTTGGTCTGAGTCCCTCAAAGAGATAAACCTTTATGCCGTTGGCAGAGAAGATGGCAGCCACGGTCTCTGCAAAGAGACGGGAATTGTTACGGCAGTCGTGTCCTACTACCACGCTCAGCCCTTTCTCTCCAGGGAAAGCCTTCAGGATATAGTTTGCAAATCCCTGTGTTGCCATTCCCACGATATATTTGTTCATGCGGTTTGTACCGGCACCCATGATGCCTCTCAGACCGCCTGTTCCGAATTCCAGATTCTGATAGAAAGCGTCTACAAGGGCAGACTTGTCGTCAGCCTCGAGCATTGCCTTTACCTCATTACGTGTCTCCTCGTCAAATGCCGGAGAGAGCCACTGCTGTGCCTTTTCCTCGCACAATGCAATAAGTTCCTTGTTATTTTCCATATTATAATTTGTTATGTTGTTTCTGATTTGTTCCGACTAACATATTAGAACATTGCAAAGATAGTTTTTTTTATAGAAACGCCCAAGGAATATTGTTATAATTATCTGATGCGCAACAAAAAAATCCAAAACGGACAAGAAAGAATCATCCCGTCCATTTTGGATTTCGTTGTGTATTGTTGTGTTTGTATGTCTCTTATACGATACCCTGCGCCATCATGGCTTTTGCCACCTTCAGGAATCCTGCCACGTTGGCACCCTTCACATAGTTGATGTATCCGTCTTCCTCCGTGCCGTACTTCACGCAGTTGGCATGTATCTCGTTCATTATACCATGCAACTTCTGGTCCACTTCTTCGCGGCTCCAGCTCAGGCGCTCCGAGTTCTGGCTCATCTCCAGTCCTGATACAGCCACTCCTCCTGCGTTGGCAGCCTTACCCGGCGAGTAGAGAATCTTTGCATCCTGGAACACCTTGATTGCATCCGGCGTGGTAGGCATGTTGGCACCTTCGCTCACCGCAAACACTCCGTTTGCCACGAGAGCCTTGGCTGCCTCTTCGTTAATCTCGTTCTGTGTAGCAGAAGGCAACGCAATGTCGGCCTTCTCAAACCAAGGCTTTGCTCCCTCCACATATTTCACGCCATACTCTTCGGCATACTCGCGGATGCGTCCGCGCTCAATGTTCTTCAGTTCCTTGATGAACTCGAGCTTTTCCTTCGTAATGCCGTCCGGGTCATAGATATATCCGTCGGAGTCTGAGCAGGTAACCACCTTTGCTCCCAGCTCTATACATTTCTCTATAGTATACTGTGCCACGTTTCCTGCGCCGCTCACGAGCACGGTCTTTCCCTTGATGTCGATGCCGCGTGTCTTGAGCATGTTCACGAGGAAGTAGACGTTACCGTAGCCTGTTGCTTCAGGACGGATCAGCGAGCCTCCGAACTCAAGTCCCTTTCCTGTAAGCACTCCACTCCATGTGTGTGTGAGCTTCTTGTACATGCCGAACATGTAAGCCACCTCTCGTCCGCCTACACCAATGTCGCCAGCCGGCACATCCTCGTCCGGTCCGATATGGCGGTAGAGCTCTGTCATGAAAGCCTGGCAGAAGCGCATCACCTCAGCATCGCTCTTTCCTCTTGGAGAGAAGTCGGAACCGCCCTTTGCGCCACCCATAGACAGCGTGGTAAGAGAGTTCTTGAATGTCTGTTCAAATGCGAGAAACTTCAGGATTCCGAGATTTACCGACTTATGGAATCGTATACCTCCCTTGTACGGGCCTATCACATTGTTGTGCTGCACACGGTACCCCATGTTGGTCTGTACGTTGCCCTTGTCGTCTACCCAAGACACGCGGAAGGAGATTATTCTGTCTGGAATGCAGAGGCGCTCGATAAGGTTGGCGCGGTCAAACTCCGGATGTTTGTTGTACTCTTCTTCTATTGTTGCCAATACCTGACTTACGGCCTGGATATACTCCGGCTCGTTAGGGAATCTCTGCTTGAGGTTCTCAACTACATTTGCGGCTATCATAAACTTTTTCTTTTATTAGTTATACTAAAAAACTTATTACCTATTTACTTCTCTTTTGATTTGTGAGTGCAAAGATAAAGCATTTTTCTTAAATACCAAACATTTTCACATTGTTTTTGTGTTTTATGATAAATAAAAGTAAGATAAAGCACATCTTTATCGTTTTTATGTAAGTATTTATTTCCATACAAATCCCCTTCAATACAGAAGCATCAACCCTTTTTACCTTTACCCCCAAAAAAACAGTCGTTAGGTCTCATATATATTTTTCAACTGTTTGGGGCCTTTTGCTTTTTACAAGGCGTCTTTTGTCCGTCTTTAACGCTATTACTCATTTAAAGCCAGACAAAAAACGCTCTTCTAAAATATCAAAATACGAGCAAGCCCTAATGACCGGTTTTGTTTTAAGCGAAGCGCAACCGCAAAGAGTTGAGAACGACACTTACGCTTGAGCATGCCATCAAGGCACTTGCCGCCATCGGCGTAATCTGGAAGTTGATGCCGAAGAGATGCAGGACACCTGCCGCCAAAGGGATGCAGATGATGTTGTAGATGAATGCCCAGAAGAGGTTCTGCCAAATCATGCCCACCGTCTTCCTGCTCAGTTTCACGGCATCAGGTATCGCCATCAGGTCATCCCCCATCAGCGTAACCTGCGCCACATCCATCGC
>URLQ01000140.1 GCA_900548745.1 uncultured Prevotella sp. | reverse complement strand
CCGCCACTCCGCTTGCCGTGGTTACGGTATTGGAAATACCTGTCGCAGCGGTCAGGGCATCAATGATTGATATGACACTATTGACACCCTCGTATATCTGTATGGCTCCATCCACTATGCCCGTGATGGTCTGCCAGGCGTTGCCGTTTCCTTTTAACGCTTCGGTAATGCCTTCGACACCACCGCCAATACCTTTTATTCCAGCCCACGCATCGCTGAATTTGACGCTGCTCTTCTTCAGTACTTTCTCATAGTTGCCCCATGTCTGAATAAGTTTCGTCACTTCCTTACGCTGTTCATCGCCAAGCGGATTCTTGGTATCATCGAGCATCTTCTGCAGCGACCTTATTTTGTCTTGGATGCCTTCAATGCCGATGAGTTCCAGTTCCATTCTCAGTTTCTTTCCGCTCATTCCGCCAAGGTCGGCTGTTTCCTGCTGCATGGTTGGCAAGTCCACCATACGGTTCATCGCATCACGTTTGGCTTGCAGGGCGTTGATGGTACGCTGGATATTCTCCACCTCCGCACCCGTAGCCTTACGTTGCCGTTCGCTGTAATAAGAAATGGCCTTGTCAAGTTCCTCCATCGAGTTCAAACTGCCGATGGCTGCCGGCTTATCCATTGCAGAAAGCACATCGTCCCATTTGCCACGAAGCCTTTCCAGTTCCTTGATTTGCTTCTGTATCTCGATGCGCTCTGTGGCGGTAGCGGTCTTCAGTTTCTTTTGATAGAAGGCCAACTCGTTGTCAAGTTGTTCGTAGGTATGTATCTGGTCTGTGGCAAGTGCTGCGTGCGAACTGTCCTCGAATGCCGTTTTAAGGTCGTTCAAACGCTTTATCTCCTTGTCTATCTGTGCAAGGTTCTCCTTTGAAGTCTTGCGTCGCAGCTGTTGCTGGAACTGTATCTCGGCATCTATTCCTTCAAGTGTGTCGAGCGACACCGTGTGGTCGGCAGCGTCTATCTCCTCCTGTATGGTTCTCTGAAGTGCCTTGTATTTGTTGATGAGTTCCGTGAGAAGCTTTATCTTCTCGGTGTCCTCCTTGTTCGTCTTCTTCAGCCGAGCCTCATAAATGGAAATGTTCTTGCCTACATCTTCAAGTGTTTTCGGGTCAGTTATTGGAGTATCGTCCGCCGTTACCTTTGATGTCGTTGTGGTTTTCTTCGGTGTCGTTTTAGTTGTGCTGATACCTTGCTGTTTCTTGTCATTATCCTCTCGCTTTTTCTGCTCCGCCTTCAGTCTGCCGATTTCTTTATTCAGCCTTGTGCGCTCTGCCTCATTGCTGCGCGAGGTGTTCTTCAACTCGTTTTCAAGTTGGGTGATATTATCCGTCAGATCTTGGTCTGAAACATCTTTCAAGTCCTTGCGCGACAAATCTACAGACTTCCTTGACGCATCCAGTTTCTTTTGGGCACTCACCATGTGGTCTATGGCGGAATCATACTGCTTTTGCAAAATGCTGATTTCGCCAGTGAGTTTGTTTATCTGCCCACCAAGTTGGTCATAGTAGTCCTTTCCGCCAGCTGCGTTCTCATAGTTGTAGTGTATGTTGCCGTTGCCGTCCCAATACTGCTGACCGAGCTGATAACGCTCACTTTCCTTGCTTTCCTTTTCAAGTTGCTTGGCAGCAATTTGGGAAGCCAATACTTTCGCCTGTGCCTCATAGCCTATCTGCTCGCAATACACCTTGCTCTTGGCGATGAGCGTGTCATACCATTCCGCCGCGGTACGGTGATAACCGAAACTCTCGCCGTACTTTTTGTTCAACTCGTCCACCTTCTTCGTGGCATTCTTGTGGCTGTTGATAAGCGAGGCGAGCGAACTTACCTCCATGTCGATTTCCGCCTTGGCATTGGACGAGGCATTGCTGAAGGCGTCAGTACTGTCTTTCAGAATGTCCACGTCCTGCGCAGCGTCCTCCGCCTCGTCGCCCATGGAACTGAACAGGGTGATAATGCCAGTGATTATAACCGATATTCCCATGGTCAAGGCTGCATACAATGCCGTTACAGCCACCGTCAGGGCTGCCGTGCCAGCCGTTGCCGTATATCCGCTTGCCGCCAACATGTTCTGCGCCATAGACACCATCTTCTCATGTATGGCCAATGCCGTTGCCTTGATTGTAGATATGGAGAAAGCTGCACTCAGTGCTGTCATGGAGGTTACGAACTTGCCGACGCTTGTAACGCATATCATCGTCTGCGCAGCTATGGTAACAAACGGCATCGCCCCCTGCACAAGTCCGCCGAGTTGTTCCTTGATGTCGCCCAACGTGTTCTCCAGTTGCTTCTGCCGTCCGGCATCCGTCTTGGCAAGTTCCTCGTTCATGTTTCCAACGTTGGCCTTAATGACCTCGGCAAGCATGGCAGCACGCTCACTCTCCGTACCGAACTGCAGTACCTGTTTCTGTGCCTCGTCAAAGGTGATGCCGACACGCTGCAGCACTTCCACCTGTCCCTGCATCGCCTTACCCATCATGTTGCCGATGCTCACGGCATCCTGATTGGTGGCGTTCAGTCCATTCTGCTGGGCGATGAGGTTGTTCATGGCGGGGATAAGTGTGTCAAGGCTTTGCTTCTCCTTCAGGAACGTGGCCATCTGCTGGGCACCGCTCAACTGCACCTCGTCGCCGATTACGCCCATTTCCTGCTGGGCGGAGCAAAATTCCTTGATGCTCTGTATATCTTCGTTGGTGCTGTTCATACGTTGCCGCATGATGGTCTCCAACTGGGTCTCTGCCACGAGTTGCACCTGGTAGGCTGCGGTAAGGTCTGCCATGACACTTTGCAGATCACTGATGGAGTCCTGGAGTACATCAATCGCTTGCGATGCCTGCGACCATGTGAGGATGTCGCTCTTCAGCCGCTCGCTCTCGTCCTGCACGCTCCTTATGACCCGACCGAGTTCTTCGGCATCGGCAGTAACACGCTTCGCACTGCCGTTGTCGTTGATTTTTATTATAAAACTGACCTCTTTTGCCATATTCTCATTTTTATTGTTTACCTTTGTGGCGGATACATTTTTGAACAACTTATGAGCGTAAACTTGAAACCCATACACGACCTTATCGTGCAGCACCCTTTCGCATCGGTGCTGACGGTGGCTATTTGTCTTGTGGCTTGTTTACCCATATTCTTATATGTCGTTACCAAAATCGCGGCCCTGATTAAATTCTTCAAAGGCAAATAATTGTTTATTTCAACCCTGCCGCCGCCTTCGCTTCCCTGTATCTGCGTAGGGTGTCTTCTTTGTCCTCACTTCATTTTCCGACTTCTGCTCCGTCTCCCATGGAAATGACATAATGTCGGAGGCATCGAGCGTTTTCTTTGAATAAGGCTGCAACGTGCAAAGGCACTGCATGCGCAGACGTTCCCATTCGCCACGATCACGGCTTTGCTGCATCTCATTCCATGCTTTCCATGCTGCATAGAACTCAGAAGGGGTGCATCGGCAAAAGTCATCCATACTCATTCCAATGCACCCCATCGCTATACCGAGCAACTGTTCGATGTCGGGGTCTTCTACACTTTCCCCATCCTTTTTTTTTCAGCCGACTGCCTCACCTGCTCATTCCAATCATTGAGAACGTCTGGTGTAATGCTGTTGCAGAAAGTCTCGAAGTCCAGAGGGAACTCGGTGCCTTCCGCCTGGCTTGCGCACTTCACGCAGCACCACATCAGCATCAGCAGTTCTTCAAGGTCGTCCTGCTTGATTTGGCTCACATCCTTGCCCGTCTCTCGCTTGAACATGAGAAACGCTCCCATGACAAAGCCACAGGGATATTCTTTCCCCTTCAACGTTATCTTTATCATAGCTTATTCCGGATTTGATGCTTCACTAAGGCCATTGGCCACTTTCTCAACCTTGCCGCAGTTTTCCAACTGGAGGCTGTATTTGGCATCGTCACCGACCTGTGCGTCAAGTTCCAGCGAGGTGATGATGTACTTGCCTTTGTAGCCACCGGTTGTCTTGCCGGTACGCTGGTCGCCATCGCGCAGATTGTAACGTCCGTCTATGGGTTCACCATTGAGTTGCATGTCCTTCAACTGATCGTAGGTCGGGGTCTCGGTGTCGCCATCCGTGAGGACACAGCCCTCGGCTGAAATGCTCTCGGAAAAACTCTTCACGAACTTCTCTTTCCACTTGCCGCTTGCTGCCTCCTTGGTTACGCGCTCACCAGTCTCCGTTGTGGTTGTCACCTTACAGCCAGTGGAGAAGCCCAACGCTTTTTCACCGACGCTCAGAATGAGATTGGTTCCGTCTAAAACACTTTTTGCCATATCTTTCTTGTTGTAATGGTTAATACTATGCCGGTCGCCACTCCGACGATAAAGGCGATGAGAAGCATCTTCCACGGATTGGAACTGCGTTCCTTTTCCGTTTTGGCTTCATTCTTCTGCTGCTCCAATGCTTTCTTGTAGCTCGCCATCTGGCGTTCATAGTACTCGCACTGGCGTTGCAGACTGTCGCAAGTGGCATACACAACGATGGTGCCACCTTTGTTCTGCACGGTTGCGCTGGCTCGTCCGTTCTTGGCTCGGTACTCTGCCTTTTCGGGTAGGTTAGTCAGTTCCGCCAGAGGTATCTCCAGCTTGGCTTCCTCCTGCGGTACTGTCTCCGTCCATGTCTGACGAACCTCGCTCTGGAGGGTGTCCGCGGATACTTGTTTCACGCTTTCCTCCGTTGCCACGCTCGCTTTTCGGCTTGTCGCGCAGCCCGACAAGAACAGGGCAGTCATCATGATGCTTGCAACTGTTCGCAGTGTCGATAGCCTTCCTAAGACGCGCCATCTCGCGCTTCGAGGCTTCGAGGTATCTTCTTGTCTCATTGAGTTCTTCCTTCAATGGTTTCACGATGTTCTCTACCAAGATACGGGTGGCATGCTCGGCGTTGTCCATACGCACCGTCTCGGCATCGGCTTCTGCCTTCATCGATTCCGCTTTCGCTTTCCTTATGGTAGCCCGCAGCGTGCATATTGCAACAATGGTAGCCACCAGACCTCCGCCAAGGAGGACGTTCAGGACTTCGCTGATATTCATGCCATCCATATTTTTACTGTTGGTATATTCCTATTGACTTGAGCCACTTGGCGACATCGAAGGCTGGGCAGGCTTTATTTACGCCCGGAAGGTCGCAATGGCCTACAATCTTGATCTGCGGAAAACGCTGATGGAAGTTCCGCACATAGTCGGTCATCGCCTTCAGCTGCGCAGGGGTGCGCGTGTCCTTGGAGTGCTTCATATCCTTGGTGCAGCCACCGGCATACACCACATGACGGCTCACACTGTTGTAACCCTTGGCACCATTGGTCACTTCCCACGGATCGACCTCCGCGTCCTCGTTGTTATCGACAAGGCGTTCCACCTTGCCGTCCAAGTGTATCAGGTCGGTATAGCCTACCTGCTTCCAGCCACGCCCACCCTTGCTTACCGGGTCAGTGTGCCAGTAGCGTATCTCATTCGAGGTTACCTCACGGCCTTCAGGGGTGGCTGTGCAGTGTAGGACTAAATACTTTTGCTTCATGTTCAATAATCGTTGTTTTTGTTGATTTCATAAAATAAGGACAGAACCATCCAACATTAAAAAACACACATATGTGACTTCTGTCGGAATGGGGTCTGTCCTTTCACTCTGCCATGACTTACACAGGATTACTCCATTGTGTCGCCACCGTCAGACTTTCCTGTTTTGTTCACGGTGTATTCTGCCACCTCCTTTTTCGTCGCCTCGCTTGTAAGCGTAGCAGTGCGCAACTTACCTGTGGCGCGGGCGTTCAAATGTACGTTTCGCAGACAATTTGTAATCGAAAACTCCTTTGCGCTGGCAGCACCAGATGTTGAGATGCTTGCCGAGAAGATGGCGAGATTGTCGAGCTTCACGGCCTTGCCGTCGAGCACCAGTTCCTTGATGCAGTTCACCATGTCGCGCAGCACCCCAAAGATACAGCCCTGCGAGTAGGGCGTGTTGTGATTGGCCATGTGCTCGGCGAGCTTCTCCAACCCTACGGTCTCATCGTACACGGCACGGGCATACCACAATCCGTAACTGGAAGAAGCCTTATTCTTGCTCTGATAAACCTTGTAACGAATCATAATCGTTCTCCTTTCTTGTTTTAATGTTTGACCTCTTGTTTGTTGTTCTCTGATACAAGTGACGAATTGCCTCCGGAATGCGTTCTGTCCTCTTGTCGGTACAAAGGTATATACGAGACAAGACAGTAGAACTGTTTTTGAAAGTTAGCGTTAGTTTGATGGCGTTATTGGTTGTAAATCAAAGATAATGCAAGGCGAGCGCAATAAAGCTTACTTTAATTGCCGAGCCGCTGCTTATCTTATGCAAATAAAAACTGCAGATTCGTTGCGAAATAAGGGAAAATGAGTTATCTTTGCATATTAAAAAAATTTTGTAAAACAAATGTCTATTTTCGATATATTCAAACGCAAGTCCAAACCAAAGAATGTTACCTTTGAAGTGTTGGGCAATACCTATGAGGCCGCATTGGAAGGGAAACGACTTTCCGATGCAGTAAAGGAGCGGATGGCCAAAAGCAGACAAGAGCGCAAGGAAAAAGAAAGACGCATTGAACTGCGTGACAAGTGGATGGCCATAGGAATGGCATTCACGGCTTACCGTCATTTCATGGAAAGTTCCGACACGATATATCCTGATGACCGCACAAGTGAGCGGTTAAGAGAAGCCCATGCAGAAATGCGGAGCATCGCACAAGACCCCGACTTTGCAGAATGCCTGCAACTCGCAACTGACGACTATTCCTGCATGAATGGCGAGAAGCCCACAGAGGAACAGATATGCTTTGCTACACAGCCCGAAGCGTTCAACCCTGAAGAGATGATACGCAGTAAGTGGCTCACCTTTGCCAACGGCTACCGAGAGTATTGGGAAGAACAAATAGGATTGCTTAAACGCAAGAGTGCCGTGACGAACCGCCGCCGCTACCTGTTGGAACACCTTGACGGTCTCATTGAAAAAGCCTCAACTCTGTCATTGGACGAGGCTGTCAGGAAACTGCAAGAATACAAGCGGTATAACGAGCGGATACTCGCAGAATGACATCTCACTTACTTCACCTTATAATATATATATAGGGTACATACACATAAAACGCCAATCGGCACACGCTCGGGGCGGCTTCTCTCATCAAGGCGGAAGCCGCCCTTTTTACACAGAACAAGATTAGAATTTCAGAAAAACAGGAAAGGATAACGACAATGAAAGAACAGCAGCATTTCCGCACCAGAGCCTACGGGCGCACCGAACTGGCGCAACTCTACTCGCCCTCGCTCGCCCCAAGCGCGGCGTGGCGGCGGCTTGCCGAATGGATAGACCGCTATCC
>URLQ01000139.1 GCA_900548745.1 uncultured Prevotella sp. | reverse complement strand
GATGGCAGGGTTGGTGACCTGTGCGAACTGCTGTCGGAAGTAGTTGAAGAAAACCTGTGGCTTGCCGCTCAGTACTGCAAGCGGAGTGTCGTTGCCCATGGCAGCCGTCGGTTCCTGAGAGTTGACACACATCGGCACGATAGTGTCGTCGATGTCTTCCTTGCCGTATCCGAAGAGTATTTCGTGCTCAATGAGGTTGTCCACGCTGTTGTCCACCTTGCGTCCGCTTTTCAGTTTCTCAAGCTGTATGCAGTTTGTGGAAAGCCATTTGCGGTAGGGGTGCTCATTTGCAAGCTGCTCCTTTATCTCTCCGTCGTAGTATATCTTTCCCTCCTGTGTGTCGATGAGGAGAATCTTGCCAGGCTGCAGGCGTCCTTTCTCTGCTATCTCAGACGGGTCGAAGGCCATCACGCCGACTTCCGACGCTACAACCATAGTATCGTTTTTCGTAATAGTATACCTTGCCGGGCGCAGTCCGTTGCGGTCGAGCATTCCTCCGGCAAACCTGCCGTCGCTGAAGAGCAGGGCTGCAGGACCGTCCCACGGTTCCATAAGGATGGAGTGGTATTCATAGAAGGCCTTGAGGTCTTCGGATATGGGATTCTTGTCGTTGAAGCTCTCCGGTACCATTATGCTCATGGCATGTGGCAGCGAGAGACCGCTCATGACGAAGAACTCGAACACGTTGTCGAGGCTTGCGGAGTCGCTCATGCCAGCTTGCACGATAGGGCTGATGTTCTTGGTGTCGCCCAGTGTGTCGCTGCTCAGCACGCTCTCCCTCGCCTGCATCCATGCGCGGTTGCCACGTATGGTGTTTATCTCGCCGTTGTGTGCGAGTAGTCGGAAGGGTTGTGCCAGGCTCCATGTAGGGAAGGTGTTGGTAGAGAAGCGGGAGTGGACGAGTGCCAGTCCGCTTGTGAAGTAATTGTTTGTGAGGTCGGGGAAATACTGTCTTACCTGCATGCTCGACAGCATTCCCTTGTATACGATATTCTTGTTGGAGAGTGAACAGATGTAGAAGTCCTTGTCGTTTACTCTCTTTTCAATCTTCTTTCTTATAATATATAAGGTGCGTTCGAATACCGGCACCTTGTCGTCGGTGACACCCGTGACGAAGATCTGCTTGATGTCCGGTTCGCTTGCCAGAGCGGTTTCGCCGAGGCAGTCGGGATTGGTAGGCACGTTTCTCATGTGCATGAGAGTCAGTCCCTCGCGTTCAATCTCCTCAATCATGATGCTCAGGATGCCCTGCTGCTTCTTCTCGTCTTTAGGCAGAAATACGAGTCCGGTGCCGTATTTACCCTTCTCCGGCACAGGGATGCCCTGCAATAGAATAAACTCATGTGGAATCTGAAGCATGATACCTGCACCGTCACCGGTTTTGTTGTCTGCTCCCTCTGCACCTCTATGGCGCATGTTTTCCAGTACTTTAAGTGCGTTGTCTACAAGCTCGTGGCTTTTGTTGCCATGAATGTTGACAACCATTCCGACGCCACACGCATCGTGCTCATAACTGGAAGAATACAATCCATTTCCCATATTTCAATTACATTTAATTTGTAAAAGTGTTTGTTTCCTGTCAAGTTAGCTGCAAAATTACTAATTTACTTTCAGTCTGACGAGTTTTTGCGAGATTAATTATAAACTTTTTCTGTATTTATTATACTTCTTCTTGTATATTGCTTAAAAATTAAACAGATAAGTATTAAATGGAAAGAAAAATACTCGGTTGTGGTTGTGAAGTGTAATTTTGCTGGTTTCAAAATAAATAAATATAGTTGTTGGTTTCTTGTTTTCACTTAATAATTGTATTAGGAAACGGCACCACCTTATAATAATATTAAGGATAATCTTGTGATGAAGAAAGAAAAAGGTTGCAAAAAAACAGAAAAATGAGTACATTTGTAAAATGAAAAACGTTTCCACAGTATTGTGGAAAACTAATCCTATTATGAAACAATATATTTAAAAAAGAAATAAATTATGGTAGACTTTAGATTTTATGCTCCTACAGAAGTGGTCTTCGGTAAGGAATCGGAAGAACATCTGGTAGAGATGGTAAGAAAGTATGGAGGAAGGAAACTGCTTTTGCATTATGGCGGACACAGTGCGGAACGCTCAGGACTGCTTGGCTCGGTAAGGGAGAAGCTCAATGAAGCAGGACTGCCCTTCGTGGAGTTGGGCGGCGTGAAGCCGAATCCGCGCCTTTCTCTTGTGCATGAGGGAATAGAACTGTGCAGGAAAGAGAATGTGGACTTCATACTTGCTGTAGGTGGCGGAAGCGTTATCGACTCGTCAAAGGCTATTGCATACGGCATGAAGTATGACGGCGACGTGTGGGACATATATGCAAGAAAGTATGTGCCGACGGAAACTCTACCCGTAGGCTGCATCCTGACAATTCCTGCCGCAGGAAGCGAGATGAGCGACTCCAGCGTGATAACAAAAGAGGAAGGCGACCTGAAGATAGGATATTCCAACAACCTGTGTCGCCCGAAGTTCGCCATCATGAACCCTGTACGCACCTTTACACTGCCTCCATACCAGACGGCATGCGGAGCTACAGACATCATGATGCACACGATGGAGAGATATTTCGGCAAGGCGGACGACATGACGCTCATTGACAATATCGCGGAGGCATTGATGAGAACGGTGAAAAACTGCGTGTTCCACGTATTGCGCAACCCGGAAGACTATCGCAACAGAGCAAACATAATGTGGGCTTCGAGCCTCGGACACAATGACCTGACGGGTGACAGAGGATACAGCGACTTCGCCACACACCAGCTGGAGCACGAACTAAGCGCGATGTTCGACGTGGCACACGGAGCAGGACTTGCAGCAATATGGCCGAGCTGGGCAAGATATGTGCACAAGGAGAACGTGGCACGCTTCGTACGCTTCGCAGTGAACGTGATGGATGTGCCTAACGATTTCACCGACCCTGAGGCAACGGCAATGGCTGGAATAGAGGCGATAGAACGTTTCTACCATGCTATCGGTATGCCGACGAATATTCCGGAACTGATAGGCAGAGAACTGACGGAGGATGAGATAAAGGAACTCGCCCGTAAGTGCAGTCATGACGACGGAAGGACAATCGGCGGATTTAAGGTGCTCGACAAGAATGACATGACTGAAATCTACAAGATGGCAAACAAACAATAACCTTGATGAACATAAATGGCTAATAACAAATCTATCCTACATAAGGACGGCATCAGCTATGTGGTGCCGTTCATCTTGATAACATCGTGCTTCGCCCTGTGGGGCTTTGCCAACGATATTACTAACCCTATGGTAAAGGCGTTCTCGAAGATATTCCGTATGTCTGCCACTGACGGCGCTCTCGTGCAGGTGGCGTTCTATGGCGGATATTTCGCAATGGCGTTTCCTGCAGCAATGTTCATACGCCGCTTCTCTTACAAGGCGGGAGTGATGCTCGGACTCGGACTGTATGCTTTCGGAGCGTTTCTCTTCTTCCCGGCAAAGATGACGGGGGAGTATTACACGTTTCTCCTGGCGTATTTCATACTGACGTGCGGATTGTCGTTCCTGGAGACGTCGTGCAACCCGTATATCCTGACTATGGGTCCGGAGGAGTCGGCAACGCGGAGACTGAACCTCGCACAGTCGTTCAACCCTATGGGGTCGCTGCTTGGCATGTTCGTGGCAATGAACTTTATCCAGGCAAGGCTTAACCCACTGGATACGGCAGGGCGTGCAAAGCTGAACGCAGCAGAGTTCGAGGCGGTAAAAGAACAGGACCTCTCGGTGCTTATAGCGCCGTATCTTGCGATTGGTGCCGTGATATTGGCGATGCTGCTCGTGATATGGTTCATGAAGATGCCTAAGAACGGCGACAAGGAGAAGAGCATCAACTTCGTGCCTACTCTGAAGAGGATATTCCATATACCGCATTACAGGGAGGGCGTCGTGGCGCAGTTCTTCTATGTCGGCGTGCAGATAATGTGCTGGACGTTTATCATACAGTACGGCACACGAGTGTTCATGAACCAGGGAATGGCGGAGATTGATGCAGAGGTGCTTTCTCAGCAGTACAATATCATTGCCATGGTGATATTCTGTTGCTCACGCTTTGTATGCACGTTCATACTGCGCTATCTGAATGCAGGACAGCTGCTGATGATTCTTGCCGTGGCAGGAGGATGTCTCACCGTGGGCGTTATAGCATTGCAGAATATATACGGACTGTACTGTCTGGTGGCTGTGAGCGGATGTATGTCGCTGATGTTCCCTACAATATACGGTATTGCCCTCGAAGGACTTGGCGATGACGCAAAGTTCGGAGCTGCCGGATTGATAATGGCAATCCTGGGCGGTAGCGTGATGCCGCCAGTGCAGGCAAGTATCATCGACATGAAAGAGGTGTTTGGAATGCCGGCGGTCAACGTGTCGTTTGTACTTCCTCTGCTTTGCTTCGCGGTGATAACCATATATGGCTACAGGACAATGACGAGGTCGAAGAGGTGAGAAATGTTAATGCGGACGGCAGATAAGACTGATAACCATCGAAATATTTGGTAGTTACGAGAATTTTATCTACCTTTGCACCGCTTTTCGGCGTAATCGCTGGCAGGAAGAAGAGTGGCCTGTTATGTTGCGTTGGAACGATAAACAATTTTAAATTAATAAATAAAAATGGATTTAATTAAAGTTGCTGAAGAAGCATTTGCAAGCGAGAAGCAGTATCCTAAGTTCAAGGCTGGTGACACTGTTACCGTAGCTTACAAAATTATCGAGGGTTCTAAAGAGCGTATCCAGCTCTACCGTGGTGTTGTTATCAAGATCAACGGTGAGGGATCAAAGAAGCGTTTCACTGTACGCAAGATGTCTGGAACTATTGGTGTAGAGCGTATCTTCCCAATGGAGTCTCCTAACATCGCAAGCATCGAGCTGAACAAGGTTGGTAAGGTTCGCCGCGCTAAGTTGTACTACTTGCGCAAGCTTACTGGTAAGAAGGCTCGTATCGCAGAGAAGAGAGTTGTTACAAAGGACTAATGACATTCTTCTATCCTTCGTTAGAATACAACGAAAAAGAAATATGGCAGCTCGTTCACATAGTGAATTGGCTGCCTTATTTCGTTTAATCGCATTTTACGCATAGCACCACAATCATCATCGGGACAAATGGAAAAGAAAGATATAAGGGATTATTATAAAGAGAGAATAGAGGAGCTTTCGACTGAGCTTGACGGCAGGAAGGCGAAGGTGAAATATTTCGTAACGGCAGAGATTCTACTGTTCATCACCTGTGTGGCTATGGGTGTGGCGTACTTTTCCGGATATATAGAGACGGTGGCGTTTATCGCTCTGTTCTGTCTGTCGCTTGCCTTGTTCAAGGGTGTCAAGGTGGCAGATGGTCAGAACGCCCGCAGGATAGAGGACAACGAGGCGCATCTTGAGGTGTACAGGGGCAACATGAGATACATGGACGGCAACCATTCAAAGGGTGACGACGGATGCAGATATATCAATCCTAATCATCAGTATGCCTATGACATGGATTTGTTTGGAAGGGATTCGTTGTATCAGCGTATCTGTCGCACGGTGACATCGGGTGGTGCAGACCGTCTTGCTGCTGTTCTTTCAGAATGTGCACAGAAGTGTTCTGTAGCTGATGATGCCGCGGAGGATATCGACAAGCGCAGAAAGGCTATTGCTGAGCTTGCCGTTATGGAGCAGTGGAGAACGGATTTCCTTGCGGTAGGGCACGACAAGAAGGTGGATACAAAGGCTATAAAGAATGCCATTGAGCAAACACGCAATGCTGACATTCCTTCATGGGCAGCTTCGACAGGGGCATTGACAATGGTGGCTGCATCAGTAGGAGTGTTTGCCGTATTGTTCTTGCTAACGGTATTTACCTCGTTGAGTGCAGATTTCGTGTGTCTATGGACCGTGTTGCAGCTTGGGCTGAGCATCGGGACATCGACAAAGGCTATAAAGATTATCAGCCGCTCGGTGGAGAAGATAAACAGTAGCATGAAGGCATATATCTCCTTGCTGCAGCTCATCTCATCTTCGGAATTCAAGAATGAGGATAACAGGGATGTTGTTTCTGTGGTAAAAGGAAAAGGGACGGATGCTTTGGAGTCGTTGAATGAGCTTAAGAGTATTCTCGATGCTCTTGACCGTAGGGCTAATGTGCTCGGACTTATTGTGTTCAATGCTTTTGCCTATAGTGACTTCTTCCTTGTCAGAAGGTATCTGAAGTGGCAGAAACAGAATATGGAATCGTTGAACATGTGGATTGATGCTGTTAGTGAGATGGATGCACGGGTGTCGATGGCAACGATGCGGTATAATGAGCCGCAGGTTGTGGATGCAGAAGTGGTGGACTGCGACAAGGTGGTGTATGAGGCTAAGGGGTTGTATCATCCGTTTCTCGGGGAGAAGGCGGTGCGCAATGATTTCTCGATAGAGGATGGTAACTATTATATCATTACGGGTGCTAATATGGCAGGCAAGAGCACTTTCCTGCGTTCGGTAGGAATAAACTATGTTCTTGCTATGTGTGGAATGCCGGTGTTTGCGGATAGTCTTCGGGTGTCGGTATATAATCTGTTCAGCAGTATGCGTACGAGTGATGATCTTGCCCATGGCATCAGTTATTTCAATGCCGAACTGTTGAGGCTCCGTCTGTTGCTCGATAATGTAAAGGCTGCACCACGCACTCTTATCATTCTTGATGAAATACTGAAGGGGACAAACTCTTTGGATAAACTAAACGGTTCCAGAATGTTTCTTGAGGCTATTGCCAAGTTGCCTGTCAGCGGTATCATCGCCACTCACGACCTTGAACTATCGAAGATGGCTGATGAACATCCCGACCGTTTCCATAACTATTGCTTTGAAATCAAGCTGTCTGACAAGATTACATATACATACATGATAACACCAGGAGTGGCAAAGAATCAGAATGCCACATATTTACTCAAAAATATACTTACTTAACGGCTACTTTTGACCACTACGTAAGCCTCTATAATTGAGATGCTACACGTATGGTCAATGCACTCGCCAATTAAGAAACTATTCAGCGAGTAACTATTCATCGATAGTTAGAATGGTCTAATTCTGCCTTATTCCTCTGTAAGACTTTCTTGAAAATCATCTAAAACAGAGTCATATCCTCTTGCGTATGGCAAAAAATATATGTATACCCCACCTGTCAGACTTTTGCATAAACAACCAATTCGATTGCATAAATAAACGGTTTGTTCAGCTCGCCTGTATAGTTCGATTATGACAATTACGCCAAGCCCATGTAAACACGTTATTTTGTCATCATTTAGAAATTCGGTAACTTTCCGATAGAAAGTCCGTAACTTT
>URLQ01000138.1 GCA_900548745.1 uncultured Prevotella sp. | reverse complement strand
CGCTCGGAAGAACAAACAAGCTTCTTCTTCTCTCGCTTAATCGGATTTTTAGGGGGAGATAGAGGGGGTCGGTAATATCCTTCCCCACGGATAAATCATTTCTTCCCCCACAGATGATTATTTTTGTCTCCCACAAATCGCACAGATGAACACAGATTTTTCCTCCGGACCATTAGATTATTCATCCGCAGAATTTAAAAGGATACCACTTAGCACACGGATAGAAACATTCTTGACATTCGAGCGATTCGTGTTCAAAGAAAAAATCCGTGTCCAGCTGCAATCTGTGGGAGAATAATGTATTATCTTTCGGACCTCTCTTCAGTGTGAGATAGAAGAATCGGTAACTAATCCCAATACAAAAAAAACAGTCCGCCCAGCACCACATACCTATGCAGCCACCGAGCGGACCACCGCTATCTTACTAATTAAGTTTTTTATTCATTCTATATCTCGGCATAACCTTATCCATTACGCCATCACATCACTTCACAACCTTCTTGCCATTCACAATATACATTCCATGAGGCAAGCTGCTGATACCGGCACCTGCAGCGATACGTCTGCCGTCAAGGGTATAGATGCATGTGGCAGAACCGTTGTCTGTCGTCTCTGTACGGATGCCTTCTATTCCTGTACTCTGACCACCGTCAAGCTCAGAAGTCTCGATGATATTAGGGAACTTGCCCCAGTTATAATCATTCGCAAAGGCCTCCTTGGCACCTACAGGGACATAGAGAGTCCATTGGGACTGGTCGATCTTGTAAGGGAACAACCTGAAACCGTCCCTGCCATCTATGTGTACAGGAGGAGTCATACGGTTGTAGTAGAACTTCTTCATATTGCTTTTGTAGTCTGATGTAAGCAACAGGTTGAAGCACTTCGTTCCCACCTTCTCCAGGGTTGAAGGAAGATGGATGTCACCTTCGACCATCGTCTCCTGGAATGCCTGGAAGTCCATATCCGTCACTCCTTCCGGAATGACAACGTCACCGTAGATACGGGCTTCGCGGAAACATTCACGACCTATCGACTTTACTGACGAGGGGATGTTGAAGCCATAAAGGGTGGTAGCACCCAAAGCCTTAGCTCCCAAACGCGTTATGCCGTCAGGAAGACGCAGATAGTTGAGGTCGCTGACGTTGAGCGAAGGTTCCGTGCTGAGGGCGACAAAGGCATTGTCGGGCAGCTCGTTGTTCTCAAGATAGCAGGCGCTGAGGTCTATACCGCTCAGCTTGCCATAGCATACGGCATCACAGAGGGTTTCCATGTCGGCTTCTGTGAGCCAGCCGCCTACGGAAACGGAATCAACGCTCATCTGAGCGTCACCCATCAAGGTCTTCAACGGGGTGTCCTTTACATAATAGCCGCGGATGCTGTAGAGACCATCGCGCTCCTTTATTTCCTTGAAGCTGGAATAGGTGGCATCGGAAGAATAGGCGACACCGGCACCGGTGGGCACTACGAGAACGGCGTCTGAGGGGATGCCGAGGAAGGCGTTGCTGCAATCGGTGTAGGGCGGTGTGTATGAGGACAGAACCACTTCACGAAGAGGACAGCCAAGGAATGCCTCGGTCTCTATCTCCCTTACCTTGGGAAGGGTGATGCTACGCAGGTCGGCAAGGCAGAAGGCACGGTAGCCTATGCGGTATACAGTGTTGGGAAGGGTGATATACTGGAGCTTGGAGCTGCCGTTCATGCTGCCGCCTACGGCTGAAGGGGCATTGACATAGCTGTTGCCGAAGGTCATGGCAGGTATCTCGCGGATAAAGGTCCCGCTGAGGTCTATACCTGTCAGCTTGCCGTTTATACTGCAGTCACGAAGGAACTCGAAGTTGCTGATGTCGAAATAACCTGACACGCAGATGGAGTCTATATTGTATTTCTCCGTTTCAGCGATGAGCTTGGACAGCGTGTTGCGCTCATCACGATACTGTATGTTGAACTTCACCACGAACTTTGCACTTGATACTAAAGGCATAAGCAGTGCAAAGAATGCCAACAATAAATTCTTCTTCATAGTTTTGTCTCCTATTGTTAAGTTAGTATTATTATGTTATGTTAGTATTATTATAAAGAATCTAATTCAAGATTATGCAAACGAGCGCAAAGAAAGCATGCTTTCAAGTTGCCGAGTGTAACTTATATCGTGCAAATATATGATATATGCAAAAAAAACGCAAGTTTTTAGATGTGCAAAAAGTGTGCATTTTCTCAACTTACTATATATAAGCACTTTACACCAAATAATGCAAGACACGAATAATACAGTAATAATATTCAACCATTGGTATTCGCACGACAAGGAATAATCCGGCACTTCATTTTCTGCACGAACAAGAAGGTGATCTTGTGCATTTCCGCTTAGCGGAAGAAACGATAATAATAGTAAATAGTGCTTCATAAGCTATTAATTGATGGTTATACGATATCAAAGATTGTATTGTTGAGGTGCAGCCAAACTTATACAAGATTGTGCAAAGATATGTTTTTTGAATTATCTACCCCAAAATATGAGTTCGAAAAAAATTCAATTTTTTATAATGAGGAAGAAAAACATTCGAAATTTATTCGAAAGACATTTGAAAAATGTTTGAATAGAATTTGAAAAATGTTTGAAAGCCTCTTTATGTCATTGACATACAAGCCTTTACAAAAGCTGTCAAAATTACTCATAATGACATCCTTGTAAGAAGGCATGGCATAATTGCTTGTTCCTGTATGCGGCACAGTACTCTTGCTTCTGCACATTACTGTTGCGACATAATTGTTTTTGGGGGTACAAAATTATATTATATGGGCGAATAAACCAAGAAATCCAGTTGACAAATATTTGACAAATGCTTTTTATAGGCATAAAAATTTGACAAGAATTTGACAGCGGGTTGACAAGAGTTGACAAGAATTTGACAAGGGGTTGACAAGAGTCGGAAAGAGTTGACAAGAATTTGACAGCGGTTGACAAGAGTTGACAAGAATTTGACAACGAGTTGACAGATATTTGACAAGCATCGTGTAAGTCATTGATTATATGCCATTTACCCAATCCTCACTTTCTGCTAAAGCCATAAGGTTTTCACGTGCATATTCGCACAGGCTAAGCAGCATAAACAATAATAGTAAAACGTGTTTCAAATGCCCTGTATATGTCCGACAAGACATGTGCTGCATAATATAACTCAAGATGCAGGATAAGACAAAAAGAACTCCGTCTAAGTTCCACATCATACATGCGAAACTTAGGCGGAGCCTGTTTTATTCCTTGAATTGCTTTACATTGAATAATGCAAGCAATCAGATATTAATATGTTTCGAGAACCTGCTTTGCTGTAGCATTTTCCGGATCAAGCTGCAAGAGCTTCTCGAAGTATGGCTTAGCGGCAGCAGCCTCGTTCTTGATCTTATAGAGATAGATGCCCAGATATGTGTAAGCCTCTGACAGGCGAGCCTTGTCTGAATTATCCTTTACACCCTTCTCTTCAATAAGCTTGGCAAGCTTCTCATAATATGGTCTTGCAAGACCCTTTGCCTGAGTAGCGTCAATCAAGCCAAGTGTACGAGCAGCCATGAAGTTGCAGAAGTCAGCATTGCTTGGGTATTTCTCCTCCATTGTCTTGTAAATCTCAACAGCCTTGTTTACAGAAGCCACCTGATCGGCACCATGCTGGTTTGCAGCCTGGTTGCGATAGATGTTTGCAAGACCATTGTAGTCGTTGATACCAACCTTCGGATTCATCTGCAGATACTGCTCATAAAGTTCAAGAGACTTTGCGAAGTCACCCTTGCCCTTGTAAGAATCAGAGAGACTCTTGATAACGTCTGCCTTCTTAGCAGCGTCTGTGGTAACCTCCAACTGCTTGTTGAAGTATGAGATAGCATTGTCATACTGCTTCAAAGCGGTGTAAACGAGTCCGGCATACTTATAGTCGTTTGCTGTAAGCTCTACGGAATCGCTCTTGTTTACAAGTGCATCAACATAGTTAGCAGCCTCGTCATACTGCTTCAACTCGAAAGAGTTGTAGAGAGCAAGACGGTTGTAACCTGCATTGCGAGGCTTCTTAGACAAGCCGAAAGCAGCAATCTGCTTTGAAACATCATACTTCTGGTTTGCGAAAGCTGCAAGCGCATACTCTGTGAGATAGCTTGGGTCGTGGTCATACAGCTTTGCAGGTGTTACCTTGCCGTAATATTCAAGCACCTTCTGCATATAGGCACCATTCTTCTTTGCTGCCTCATAATAGATATGAGCTGCCTCAGCGTCAACCGGGTAGTTTGGATCGAGAGTGCGAACCTTCTCCAACTGCTCTACTGCCATATTTGGAGATACACCACGCATAACACGAGCATACTTCACATAGGCTGTAATATTGTTTGGCTCAAAGGTATAGGCATTCTGATACATGGCTGCTGCTGCTCCTGGATTATCCTTGTAGTACTCAAGGTCACCCATCAGCATAAAGCCATCACCGACCTTACCTGTCTTCATCTTGTTTGTAAGGGCAATTGACATGTCAGCATACTTGCGTGTGCTTGCTGTATCCTTAACATCAAGATAAGCACGGCCAATGGCTGCAAGAGCCTTCGGGTCTTTCTTGTTTTCCTTTACTGTAGCCTTAACGATACTTGCAACGGCTGCTTTGTCCTTGTTTGTCTTTATGGCATTAACAGCATCATTTACTGATGTCTGTGCCATTGCCGAGCCACTGAATACTGTCATCAGTGCTCCCATGAATAAATATTTTATAGTTTTCATAATTCGGATTTGTTTATTAATGAATTCCTAACTTTTCCTATTCAATCACATCAATTATCTAATTAGATGCAAAGATAACTACTTTTTATCTTATCTAACTGAATAATGTCAAATAAATTATATTAAAAAGAGTAATAATACTTATCTTTTAATCATCATTAACCTGAACACTGCGCCATTCGAGGTCTCCACGGTATGGCAACAGGGCTGATTTGAGGATGATTTTCTGTCCCTGCGGCGACTGCATGAAGTTTGCCAATCCCACCGGAAGCCCATGGAACGGGTCTGCAAGAAGAGCATAAACGGTACGGGCGAACGGATATCTGCCATCAAGTAGATACAACTGATATGGCTTCCAACTGTTCATCTCGGTAGCCTTTTCCATCTGGCAGACAGACATTACCGTGATGTTCTTCTTGAATGTAACATTTGTCGTGTCACGTTTGTCGTTAAGCCAGTTGCTGCCAATGATGCCTATGGCGTTAGGGGTCTTTTCTACATACTTGATAACCTCCGCACTCGTCTTGACGGCAGAAATGTTCGGACTGTTGATTGGCTTGCCACCCAAGATAGAATCGACAGCCCAACGCACAGCAGCAGACTGCTTGTTGTCAAATACCACATCTATCGTTCCAAGCTTGGAACCTTTGTTCACCTCAGACCATTTCTGCACCTGACCGGAAAGTATTCTCTTTATATCCTTGACCGTGATGCAGGAATCCACATTATTTCTGTTTATAATGAATGCCAAACCATCATAGCCAAGAGGAAACCAACGTGGCTGTATCTTGTTTGACTTGAAATATTCAAGCTGCTTTGCAGAGAAATTACGAGCTGTGATGATAAGATGCACGTCTTGCTTCATAAGAGCATTGAAGGCATCTATCTCATTGGTATACTTTGCCGTGACATGAGCATCAGGATACATGGCATGAAAAACCGCAAGCTCTTCCTCAACAATAGGACTGAAGCTCTCATCACACATCAACGTCATCTTGCCGGACGAGTAAGTGTCCGTTCTGGCATTTTTGGACTTCTGTCCACCACACGTACAGAAAACCAATAATGAAAAAGTCATAACAATATATGTGAAAGTTAGTCGCTTCATTTTTTTCTTGATTAAAAGTTAATTGATTATTTAATAAAAAAGAAAGGTAGAGACATACCTCAACAAAGAGACATTACCTCTACCTTTCATATTCATATTGCTATGGTATTACTGGAGGCGGAATGTTACAGGTACAGTGTACTTAACACGTACTGCAGAACCATTCTGCTTACCAGGAATCCACTTAGGCATCTGAGCAACCACGCGGGTAGCCTCCTTGTCCAGTGATGAGTCAACACCACGAACAACGTGTACACCAGATACGGAACCGTCACGCTCTACGACGAACTGAACGATTACACGACCCTCGATACCATTCTCGGCTGCCATTGCTGGATACTTGATGTTGCTTCCCAACCACTGGTTAAGAGCACCCATACCACCAGGGAACTGAGGCTGCTGCTCAACAACGTCAAATACCTTATTCTGCTCAGCTTCCTGCTTCGGAGGCTCAGGAGTTGCGATTTCCTCAACAGCCTTCAGCACGGTACCACCCGACTCATCGTTACCTTTAACGTCGAAAGCACCGATGGCTGTCTTTGTTTCCTTCAACTCATCCTGAGTTTTCATCTCCTCTTCAGGTTTTACCTCAGAGTCCTTCTTAATAACAGGCGGTGTGAAGGCGATAGAAGACTTAACCTTCTCAACCTTCTGAACCTGCTCCACTTTCGGAGTCTCGGTCTTCTTCTCTACTTTAGCCTCTTTCTTGGTTTCGATGAGAGAAGCCTCCATCTCTGCCTCGAACTTAGCCTTCTGAGCTGCCTGATATGAGTTATAAGCTGCAAGTCCTAAATATGTGACAGCTGCGACGGCTGCAACGAACACCATAGCCCAGATGTTACGTTTGCCAGTACCTCTACGCAGTTGGTAAGCACCATAGACTTTGTTTCGTCCTTGGAAGACGATATCAGCCCATTCATTTGATATAAGATCAATCTTTGCCATTTTCTTATTCTTTTAATGTTTAGACAAATTATCAATCAAGTTACTTGACATGAGCAGCGTTCAAGAGACGCATGTCATCATCGTTCACCTTATCAATAACGTACTTACCTATTGCACAAATCTGCATTTCATCAAGAGCATCAACAAGGTTTTTATATGACGCTGTGTCAAGAGCCTTGATGATGATTGTCAGTGCAGGAACCTTACCTGTCTCCAACTCACCCTTCTTGATCTTGTCAAGACGCTGGTTGTATGTAGAGTCTGCCATGCTCTTGTCCTTCATGCGTTCTGCATCGAGAAGCTTCTTTGCAGCCATGATATTCTTTACAGGAGTATAGCCTTCCTCTGTCTTATGGTTGATCAGCACGCTACGGATACCGTCAGCACCCCATGTAGTCTTCTTCAGGCAAGCTGGGTTGTCGTACTGTGGAATACCATCTACGTGATAGATCTGATCGTTTCCTGCCAGATAAAGGGTCAGTGTCTGTGACGCCTTAGTAGCAGAGCGGTCCTGCTCGTTTACATTCTTATCGTTACTTGGCATGGTCAACTGCATAGACTGAGGCTTGCTCAGAGAAGTACAGAGCATGAAGAAGGTGATAAGAAGCATCA
>URLQ01000137.1 GCA_900548745.1 uncultured Prevotella sp. | reverse complement strand
CAGAGCGTTACATGATAAAATGACAGAATGACAGATAAAAAACAAAAAAAATATTTTTCACGCGAGGATTATTCATAGTATTAATCTCCCGCAGATTACGCAGATGAACACAGATTATTTTCTCTGGGGACATGGAGATAGGTATTCTGCACACGGATGTTATTTTTGAAAGTCAGCATCCCACGCCACACAAGCCCAGTCAATTTCTGTACCTTAAACTCCGTTAGCGTATCTTCAAGTGCATTGGAAGAACATTTCCGCGATTTCATACAACACGGGGATTGGCGGTTGCACGTCATTGTCGGCATACATATTCACGGTGCGATATGTTTTGCCAAGTTTTTCGGCAAGCCATGTTTGCTTGATGCCTTTTGAAGCCAAGACTTCTTTTATCCTAATTATATTGCATAATTTCAGAAATTTGATAAGACAAAAATAAGAAATTAAGTTTCCAATCACGAACAACAAATCCACAAATTACTTAAAGCAGTTAATATTTAACAGTTGTTTAGGGAGAATGCTTGCAAATCCGCCTTAAATTACATACAGGGTTTCATGATGATAAATTTGGTGGTGTCAAGGAAAAGAAGTATTTTTGCATAATATATATATGTCATGTCACGACATGACAGTCTTATACAACAAACAACAAAAGGAATAAAAGTATATATATTATGAAATCTATCAATACAAGAAAGACAATAAGAAAATATTCAGCGAAACCTGTAACAGACGAACTGCTGAACAGGCTGCTCGACGAAGCAATGCGAACACAGACAATGGGAAACCTACAGCTATACAGTGTGGTGGTGACCCGCTCTGAAGAAATGAAAAAGAAACTTGCACCCGCACATTTCAACCAGCCGATGGTGACACAAGCTCCTGTCGTACTTACAATATGTGCTGACTTCAACCGTACTACAAAATGGGCTGACTGCAGAAAAGGAAATCCCGGATACGACAACATTCTGTCTTTCCTCAATGCAGCAACAGATGCTCTGCTTTATACCCAGACATTCTGTAACCTTGCCGACGAGGAAGGACTGGGCTACTGCTTCCTTGGAACAACGGTTTATAATCCACAATCGATAATCGACACTCTCCATCTGCCTAAGCTCGTGATGCCTGTAGCTACCATCACCCTTGGATGGCCAGACGAGAATCCACCTCTCACCGATCGACTGCCTCTCGAAAGTATCGTACACAACGAGACGTATACCGACTACACACCAGAGCTTATCGACAAATACTATACAGAGAAAGAGGAGCTGCCGGAAAACAAGGAGTTCATCAAGATAAACAACAAAGAGACATTGGCACAAGTCTTTACCGATATCAGATATACCAAGAAAGACAACGAAGCCATGTCTGCCACAATGCTTGACACTTTGAAGCGACAGGGATTCATCTAAGAATTATCTGTAAGCCACATATACTCCGTCCCTACCCTATATATAATAAGGTAGGGATGAAAAGAAAAAGGAACTTTAAACTAATAACAATGATAACTTTTATAATAAGTTTTATAGCCCTCGTACTGGGCTATGCTATATACGGAAAGTTTATAGCAAAAGTGTTTGCAGCAGATGACAGACAGACTCCTGCCATAGTTAAGAACGACGGCATAGACTATGTGCCGATGCCCAACTGGAAGATATTCATGATCCAATTTCTGAACATCGCCGGCACAGGACCTATCTTCGGAGCCATCATGGGAGCAAAGTTCGGTCCTTCGGCTTATCTCTGGATTATATTCGGATGTATCTTTGCCGGTGCCGTACACGACTATCTGTCCGGCATGTTGTCAATGCGCAACGGCGGTAGCGACCTGCCTGGTATCATCGGAAAATATCTCGGCAACGTTCCAAAGACCATTATGCTTGTGTTCTGCGTTGTGCTGCTCCTTATGGTAGGAACAGTATTCGTATACAGTCCGGCAGAGATTCTCGGTCATATCTGTGGAACGAACCTGATATGGATTGCCATCATCTTCGTTTATTATATCATTGCCACGATGCTTCCTATCGACAAGATTATCGGAAAGATATATCCTATATTCTCCTTCTCTCTGCTGTTCATGGCAGTAGCCCTCATCGTGGCACTGCTCGTAAAGATGCCTGTCCTGCCTGAGATATGGGACGGACTGAGCAATATGGCAAAAGAAAACGACCCTTCGTTTGTCGATAACATATTCCCTTGCCTGTTTATCACCATCGCTTGCGGTGCGATAAGTGGTTTCCATGCCACACAGAGTCCATTGATGGCACGCTGTATGAAGTCAGAGAAGATGGGCAGACCGATATTCTATGGTGCAATGATTACAGAAGGTCTTGTTGCCCTGGTATGGGCAACGGTGGCAATGTGGTTCTTCTACGAGCAACCTGTTGCTGGCTACGACCAGATTGCCGGCACTAAAGGGTTCCACACCTCTGCACCGATGGTTGTCACCTTGGTATGCAACGACTGGCTCGGCGTAGTAGGTGGAATACTTGCCATGCTGGGTGTTGTGGCAGCCCCTATCACGAGTGGCGACACCGCCTTCCGTTCTGCCCGTCTGATAATAGCATCAGCATTAAAGCTGGACCAGAAGTCAAAGCGCAACAGGTTGTATATCTGCGTTCCTGTCTTCCTTGCTTCCATCGCACTGCTTGTATGGCAGATAAACAATGCCGATGGCTTCCAGGTTATCTGGCAGTATTTCGGATGGTCAAACCAGACCCTCTCCGTATTCACCCTATGGGCAATAACCGTATATCTTGTTCGTAAGAAGAAGCCATATATCATAACCCTCATTCCTGCGCTCTTCATGACAACGGTATGCTCCACATATCTATATATCTCCAAACAGGCATTCGGTCTGCCGGAGAATGTAGCCTATACCCTTGGCATCGCAACCTTTATAGTAGCCTTCGTATGGTTTGCCGTCTGGATGAAGAAGAACCAGAAGAAACAAATAGAAATAGGTAAAAACAGCGATGACTGATTTTCTATTCCATAACAAATAAATCCTAACATCATGTACAGCAATACAATAATACCGTTATATTCAATAACAGTTTTTGTATTGCTGTTCATTTTGGGAATCCTCCTTCGCATATACTGGCTGTATGATGTTCCCCCGATCGCGTTTCTTTGTCTTGTTGCCGTTTCCGCATGCCTTTCTCTTATATGTTTGAGAAAGATGTGGCCCTCAAACCTTTTCTCCATAACAGCCATAGTATGTCTGGGCGCATATATAATGTCGGTAAAGTCCGGCGACTTGGCATTGACAGCCAAAGCCGAATACGTGAAATACGGTGCCGTAGTACTATCCAAGCCTGAAAGGAAAGGCAAGACCCTGCGGTTTGATGCTGAGGTCATAGGGGTGGAAAACCGTAAATGCAATTCTTTTAGAGTCAAGATGGCAGTCTATTCCCCCAATCAAGACTACAACCATCTGTTGTCGCTCCGTCCGGGAGACGGCATCGAATGTATTTCAGTATTCACCCAACCGCAAGCCCGCAACAAGTCACACTTCAACTACACACGCTATCTCCAGACCCAAGGTTTCAAGGCTGAGACCTTCGTCTATGCCGACAATATAAGGAAGAAGCAACTTAACCATGCCGCTCTTCCCTTCATGCTTAAAGTCCGTCTGTTCTTCTCCGGAATACGCACAGACTTGTTGAAGCTCTATTCACAGGCAGATATCAGTGGAGACAATCTTGCCATACTGTCAGCATTGACCCTCGGCGACAAATCCTCGTTGAAGTCTGACGTAAAGGATAACTTCTCAAAAGCCGGAGCCTCACACATACTGGCTCTCTCCGGTTTCCACCTTAGTATAATATACTCTATGCTTGCCCTGCTGCTATGGCGCGACAAGCGGAACAGACTATGGAACATCTGCGTCAGCACCTTCATTCTTCTCTCCGTATGGGGTTATGTCCTTCTTGTAGGCATGCCCCTATCAGCTGTCCGTTCGGCACTAATGCTTACGATATACAATTTCATAAGCATATCGCAACGCAACACCGCCCCGCTGAACAGTCTGTCGCTTGCCGCTCTGATAATATTACTGCTTTCCCCCATCAGCATCTTCGATGTCGGCTTCCAGCTGTCCTTCATTGCCGTTGCATTCATAATGATTTTCTATGGACCAATCAACGATGTGATGAAGATAGAACGACTGAAATACAACAAACCGTATCAATGGTTCACCGGTATGATAAGCGTATCGTTGGCTGCGCAATACGGCACAGCACCTGTCGTAGCCTACTACTTCGGCAGGTTCTCCTGCTATTTCCTTCTCTCCAACTTCATCGCCGTTCCACTTGCCATGATACTTTTATATAGTGCTGCGGCAATGTTCATTCTTGGCCACGTTCCTGTCTGCCATCTGATAATCTCATTTGTCATGGAGAAGACCGTCAGCCTCCTCAACGGCTCCCTCGAAGGCATAGCCTCATTACCATTCTCAAGTATCGAAAACATATATTTCTCCATTCCCCAGGTAGCAGCATATTATATCATACTGCCAGCCATTATCCACCTCGTAAGGATATTCGTCAGGAGCAGGAAGTTCAAGTTCGAAGACTACACCTTCCCGGATAGGAAATAACGCACCTACTAACATGTCAAAGCCATGCTAAACATTAGGTCATTTATAGCAAAATGTGTAATTTTGCACAACAAATAAAAAATGGTGATGATACGGAATATCTTGTTTGTAGCCCTTGGTGGTGCCATTGGCTCTGCTTTGCGCTATATAATATCAAAATGGATAAACGATGCCATCAACGGCTCTTTCCCCTTGGGCACGATGGTTGTGAACATTATAGGATGCCTGTTCATAGGACTGTTCTATGGCATGACAGAAAGATTCGGTTTGAAAGGAGAAGCCACACTGTTGCTAACTGTTGGCTTCTGCGGCGGCTTTACCACGTTCAGCACTTTCATGAACGAAAACCTATCCCTCCTCCGCTTCGGCAACTTCGCCTATGTCGCTCTTTATACCGGCGGCAGCGTTGTCATTGGTCTGTTTGCCGTATACTTGGGAAAACTGATTTTCGACATTGTACTTAAATAACAGAAAAGCATATGCATAATAAATAAGTCAAGTAGCGGATACCACCTCTAACGTTTGAGGACACAATTTGTGACCTCAAACATTCTCTATTCATTCAACGTATCTATTATTAGTTGATTATCAGTATTATACGTTCTAAACGGCAGAAAAGTGAACTTATGGATTCTGATTAGATACGAAAAGGTGAATATTTAACGTATTTAACTTTCGATCACATCATCAGGAATCACGAAATAAGGGTTGTGAGGGGCGCTTTTAACCGACCCCATAATGTGGAGAATGGAAGTTATAGGACGAAATCCATAAAGGGGTACGGTTGAAACGACTCCCTTGAACGTAGGGTGTGATTACATGTCATACCCTTTTGTTCTAAAAAGCATTTTTGTGTAGTTTACGATGCTACGTTTTGCTGTTTTTTACTTAGTAGACGCAGCTTTTCCATTGTTTATGCTGTATTTCGAGATAAAAACGCTATCTTTACGGTGTAAAATATGATACCAATATCAAAAATAGTACTCTAATATGATATTGCGTGGTCTGTATGAAACGACCTATCTGCGTGACGTAATTGAGCGTAATCATCTGCGTAATCCTGAAGGAATGAAGGAATTGGTGCGTGTAATAGCCTCGGGCATTGGTTCGTCAACCAATCCAACGAGAATAGCCAATACCTTTCAATCTGCACAAGGAGTAACCATAAAAAGAGACACTATAAAACAATACATTGACTATCTGAAAGACTCTTTCTTGATAGAAGAAGCCTTGCGCTATGATGTGAAAGGCAGAAAATATATTGGTGCCAACAGGAGGAAACGCACATTATGGAAAACATTATCTATAATGAGCTTCGCAGTCGAGGATATAATGTGGACGTAGGATTGGTTGAACTTGGTGGCAAGGATGAGAACGGTAAGTTTGTCAGAAAACAGTTGGAGGTTGACTTTGTGGTAAACCGCCCTCCATACAGAGTGTATATCCAGTCGGCTTTCCACATGCCTACGCCAGAAAAGGAACAGCAAGAGCGACGCCCATTATTGTTAATCAATGACCACTTTCGTAAGATAGTCATTGTTGGTGATGATATTCACCGTAAAGAAGACGAACTCGGCGTGTTGACTGTCGGACTCTTGGATTTCTTGACAGACAAGAACTTGTTGGAGCAAGGATAAATCTCATAAAAAACTATTTTACAGGCAAGATGTTAGGCGGAACCGTTTTATACATCAGCAGGAAAGTGGTCCACACGCAGTACATCTCCGCATCAGAAGAAGGAAAGCAGTCGCATGCACTCGACGCATTGTTTCAGGATCTCATTAAAATAAGGTATAAGGATTTAGATTATTTCGATTTCGGAACATCCAATGAAGAAGGAGGAAAAGTGCTCAATGCCAGCATCATCTATCAGAAAGAATGTTTCGGAGGAAGAGGCGTGGTTTACGACACCTACGAATGGGAATTATAATCTGCACAACAAGAACCATAAAAAAAGGAGTCAATCATGTTGACTCCTTTTATTTTATAACACCTTATTCATATACGGAGATTTCTTCGCTATTTGCTCAAAAGCTCTTTTGATATTCCGTTTGTTCCTATTGTCGTTTTCGACAATTCGGCAGATTTAAAAGTTCATGTAAGATATCATATTGTAGTAAACAGATACAACTTAAATTATGCAATATAAATGTTTTATTATTATTTCATCGCAATCTTCATAGAATCCTTACCTACTTTGGCGATAACTAATGATTCGTTTACGGCAAAAGAGGCTGCACCATTCGCTGCAACCGAAGAGCCGAGATACTTGCCATCAGTAGCATAGAACTTCACCACTTCGCCATTATCAAGTCCAGAGAGGCAGATGATACCATCATGGGCAGAAGCCACAACGCCACGTGTTCTTACCATATTGATATTGGTACCAGTATCCAAGTTGGCATTAATCCAATACAGAGTTGCCTCCGCCTTATCAGATGCTTTATATCCATCTGCTGTAGCATAAACAGAAATATTATAGGCTGCAGAAAGAGATACTTCTCCATTTTCGCTCAGCGCATCAGACTTAATATCTGTATCAGTTATTGTATAATGATACTTTGCTCCTGCTGTTTCGCAAGCGAACATTAACTTGCCTTCGCCATAAGAAACTGATGGAGTAGAGCACTGAGTAACTGGCTTGTTATCATCTCCTGTTTCGTCTGGATTCCAGGCATAGATATATTTATAATCAGGTCCAAAAGCATCTTTATAACCCTGTAGGTATTCTGTTGGAACCTTGATTATACTTGTCGTTGGTATATCTAAGGCTGCGTAATTTGATCTACAATACCTACCTTTAAAATAAACAGTTTCAAGACCACTGCAACCATCGTATCTATTATTAGTTGATTATCAATACTATACACTCTAAACGGTAGAAAAGTGA
>URLQ01000136.1 GCA_900548745.1 uncultured Prevotella sp. | reverse complement strand
TAGAGCATCTGACTCTTAATCAGAGGGTCCAGGGTTCGAACCCCTGCAGACGTACAAAAAGGAGACTTCATCTTTGGAGTCTCTTTTTTTGTTTCTGAATATCTTATAAGATTCTGATAATCTCCTAAAAGCTGCCCTTATGGAAAATACGACTCCACAACAAAACATAGAGAAGAACGAGGAATGGAAGTTGGCATGGCGTATAATAAACGATACCGACACAAGTCTCTTCCTGACTGGTAATGCAGGAACAGGCAAGACAACATTCCTGCATTATCTGAGGACTCATACAAACAAAAGACTTGTCGTGCTTGCCCCGACAGGCATAGCCGCCATAAACGCAAGGGGCGTGACGATACATTCTTTTTTCCAGCTGCCTTTCTCGCCTTTCATTCCCGGAACGAATATCGGCGAAAGCCAGTCGCACTATCGCTTCAGCAAGGAGAAACTGAAGATTATAAGAGGAGCGGACCTCATCGTTATCGACGAGATTAGCATGGTTCGTTCCGACCTGCTTGATGCCGTAGACGACGCGCTAAAGAGATTCAGAAGAAACAACAAGCCGTTCGGAGGAGTACAGATGCTCTTCATCGGAGACCTGCAGCAGCTGGCACCTGTCGTGAAAGACGACGAGTGGAGCATGCTGAGCCAGCATTACGCCTCTCCGTATTTTTTCCACAGCAACGCTCTTATGCAGACGGACTACGTTACCGTGGAGCTGAAGAAGATATTCAGACAGGACGACGAGAAGTTCATTTCAATTCTGAACAGAATACGCGCCAACAACGTGGATGACGCCACGCTCTCGGAACTGAACAAACGATACATCCCGAACTTTATTCCCGACCCGAACGACGGATACATACAGCTTACCACGCACAACGCTTATGCCCAATCCATAAACGACAAGGAACTGGAGGCGCTGGACAACAAGGCTTTCACATTCGTAGCCGAAACGGAAGGCAATTATCCGGAATACTCCTACCCTACGGAAAGAAAACTTACGCTAAAACTCGGCGCACAAGTGATGTTCATCAAAAACGACACGTCGGGAAACAGACAATACTACAACGGCATGATTGGCGAAATATGCGCAATCAACAATAACGGCTTCTCAGTAAAATCAAAGGAAGACGGCACGATAATAGAAGTAGGAAGGGAGACATGGCAGAACTGCAGATACAAGATTGACGACAACACGAAGGAAATCGTAGAAGAGGTGGAAGGCACGTTCTCACAATATCCCGTGAAACTGGCATGGGCAATAACCATACACAAGAGCCAGGGACTAACCTTCTCCCGCGCAATAATCGACGTGCATTCCTCGTTCGCCCACGGACAGACGTATGTTGCCCTGAGCCGTTGCAAATCGCTAAACGGCCTCGTGCTTAGCGCTCCCGTAACGCCACAAGCCGTCATTAGCGACAATACCGTAGACTGCTACACAAAGAATATCGGGACACACACACCCGACGACAACGATATAGCATGCATGCACAAGAGATATCTCGTGCATCTGATAGCGGAGCTGTTTGACTTTACGAATCTTGTTATTGCATACAACAACATGACAAGAGTAATCGACGAACATCTCTACAACGCCTACCCACGCCTGCTCAAGGAATACAAAGTAATCCTCCAGACCATAAATCCCAACATAACCGGCGTGGCAACACGATTCCACATGCAATACGAAAAGATGATGGAGGAGAGCAACGGCAACATAAACGAAGTACTACAGGAAAGAATTCATAAGGGAGCCGCATATTTCCTTAATGCCATACAGCCGATAAAGGAATTATATCTGAAAAGCGACATAACGACAAACAACAAGCAGACGAAGAAACAGCTCGACAACGCCAAGGACGCATTATACGAAAGCCTGCGGTTGAAAATAAACCTGCTGAAGTTCGCTTCTACAGAAACTTTCTCAAGCGAGACCTATCTGCAGGCTAAGGCTAATATCCTTCTGGACAAGGAGACAAACACGAAAAAGGCAAAGAGAACATCGCAAGCCGCCGAGAAGGCAAAGGTGCCGGACGGGAACCTACATCCTACCCTACTCAACGAATTGTCCGCATGGAGAACAGAGAAGATGCGCGAAGAGGGCTTGCCTGCCTATTGCATACTAAACCAAAAGGCTCTTACGGGAGTTGCAAATCTTGTTCCGACAGAAACACACGAACTCATACAGATTCCCGGCATAGGAAAGGCTAAAGCCGACAAATACGGAGTGGAGATTCTCAGCATCACAAGAAGATACAAAAGAGAAAATCCATAAATAAAACAGGAAACGGTCATTAGTTCATTTACAAATAAAAGAATTGCTTATAAATAAAAGAATTGCTTTCCCGCAAGAGACGAGAAAGCAATTTTTTTATTTCCATAAATCAGGATCCTTCAGAACAGGAAGCGAGATACTGTATTTGACGGCAAGCAAACGGACAACAACGACCGTAACAAATGTGGAAACGACAGCCACCTCCACACTCAGATTCAACATACAGCACAATTGATAGACAATACCTCCGATAATGCAAGCTATAGCATAAATCTCCTTGCGGAAGATCAAAGGCGTCTCGTTTACAAAAACATCACGCATCACACCTCCGGCAGCACCCGTTATGCAACCCATGATTATCGCCACCCAGAAGGGAAAGCCTGCCTCAAGGGTCTTTTGGATTCCGGCAATCGTAAACAACGCCAGACCAAGAGTATCGAAGAGAGCCCACGTCTTACTTAATCTCGTAAACAGCTTCTTCAGCATTACAAAAGTCAAGAGGGCTGCTCCTGTACATATAAGGTATATCGAGTTCGTCATCCAGAAAGGTACCTGTCCGAGCATCACGTCACGTATCGTTCCTCCGCCAATAGCCGTAGCGAGTCCGACGACATATCCTCCAAACCAGTCAAAGTTTTTTGAAGATGCCGACCGTATGCCGGAAATGGCGAATGCAAAAGTACCGAGAAATTCTATAACAAATTGTAACGAGAACATCAACTAACCACATTTACCGGTTTACCTTCCATAAACGCCTTCACATTTCCCACGCAGATATCCATCAGCCTCTTGCGTGCATCAAGGGTTGCCCATGCCACATGTGGAGTAACGAAAGCATTAGGCAGCTTCAGCAACGGGTTGTCTGCCGTCGGCGGCTCCTGGCAAAGCACGTCGGCACCATAAGCCGAAAGCTGTCCGCTCTTCAAGGCTTCTGCAACATCATACTCGTTTACAAGAGGCCCCCTGCCGGTATTGATAACTACAGAACCGCGTCTCATCATACCTATCGTTTCCTTATTGACAAGTTCCTTCGTAGCCGGAGTCAACGGACAATGGAGAGAAAGGATGTCGCAAACGCCGAGCAGCCCCTTGAATGTAGTCTTCTGTATACCCTCCGGCAAAGAAGAAGAGTCCTTGCTCGTGGCGGCATATACTTCCATTCCGAACATCCTTGCTATGCGTGCCACCTTCATTCCTATATTTCCAAGTCCCACGATACCAAGTGTCAGACCAGACAATTCAGGCAGCGGAGTATCCCAATAGCAGAAATCCTTGTTACCGCTCCACTTTCCTTCCCTGTTCTCTCTCGCATAATGCGCCACACGATTCGTGATGTTCAGAATATGGGCAAAGGTCATCTGCACGACACTATCCGTGCTGTATGCCGGAATATTCGTTACCACGACGCCAAGCTCACGTGCCGCCTCTACATCAACAACATTATATCCGGTTGCCAACACTCCTACATATTTCAGATTTGGCAACTCTTTTATTATATCTGCCGAGACAACAACCTTATTGGTAAGTATGACTTCTGCATCCGCAGCTCTTTTCAAAACATCTTCAGGAGCGGTACGGTCATATACCACGAGTTCGCCAAGCTCCTTCAACGAATCCCATGACAAATCGCCAGGATTCAATCCGTAACCATCTAAAACTACTATTTTCATCTTCTTTATATATTTATCAATTTGCAAAGTTAATCATTTTATCGTTACGGCAAACCCTAAAATGTAAAATTAGCATCTTTGTAACCTATTTGCAACTAAATTCGTTAAAACTTAGTAAAAGCCACAAATGATAGTTGCGAAATGCTTCTTAATTCGCTAACTTTGCAGAACGAACGCTAAGGAATAACAATAAAAGACCATTATAAATATGATTATAACCATTATCATCTTGGCCATTTCCGCTATATTTTTTGCTATTGGCAAAATGCGCTCCGACGTCGTGGCATTATGTGCGCTTATATCCCTGCTCCTATTCAACATCCTTACACCTGCCGAAGCCCTGGCAGGCTTTTCAAACCCGGTCTTGATAATGATGGTCGGTCTGTTTGTCGTCGGAGGAGGTATTCTGCAGACGGGACTTGCAAAGATGATAAGCAGCAAGATAATGAAATTTGCCGGAAACAACAAGCTCACACTCTTCCTGATGGTAATGCTCGTCACGGCTGTCATCGGCGCATTCGTAAGCAATACCGGCACGGTTGCCCTGATGCTGCCCATCGTGGTCAGTCTGGCTGCCGCCACACAAAGCAACTCCCGGGAGCTGCTCATGCCACTTGCCTTTGCAAGCAGCCTCGGAGGAATGCTTACTCTTATCGGTACGCCACCCAACCTTGTCATACAAGAAACTCTTATCGAAGCCGGCTATCCTGCCTTGTCATTCTTCTCGTTCCTGCCTGTCGGCGTAATATGCATACTAGTCGGAATAGCCATTCTGCTGCCTCTCAGCAAATACTTCCTTTCAAAGGAAACGGCAGAAGACAAAACGGTAGGCAAAAGCGGCAAGACGCTACCTGAACTCGTAAACGAATATCGGCTTACCGACAAGCTCCACAGGCTTATAATACCAAGCGGCTCCAGACTAATCGGCCATAAGATGGCAGACCTCGATCTATACAACAGGTACAAACTGTCTGTCATGGAAAAAAGAACGGAAGAAACCGTACATGGCAAACTGCTGAGAAACATAAGCCAGACAACCGTAGGGGCAGAAACGATATTCAAGGAAAACGATATTATATACGTATCTGGCGAAAAGGCAGATGCTGAAAGGTTCGCCAACGAATACATACTCTCTCTTACTCCAATAAACAAGGATGACGATAATGCCGACATTCTCGAATTCTACGACATCGGCATGGCGGAACTCCTGCTGCTGCCCAATTCACGTCTCACGGGCAGACCTATCCGCAATACCGCCCTCAGGGCTAAATACCATATCAACGTTATCGCCATACGAAGGAAAGGAGATTATATCCGCGACGGATTGGCTGACGTAAGACTTACTCCCGGCGACATCCTTCTTGTGCAGAGTTCATGGGACAATATCGCCAGACTGAACAACGAAGAGGACGACTGGGTCGTGCTCGGACAGCCACTTGACGAAGCGGCAAAAGTGACGCTTACATACAAAGCCCCCGTTGCCGCTATAATAATGACGGCTATGGTTGCCGCCATGGTCTTCGACTTTATCCCTATCGCACCCGTCACGGCAATAATGCTTGCTGCCGTATTGATGGTAATATGCGGATGCTTCCGTAATGTGGATGCCGCCTACAAGACCATCAACTGGGAAAGTATCGTTCTCATCGGAGCGATGATGCCCATGTCGATAGCCCTTGAAAAGACAGGAGCCTCATCCCTCTTGTCTCACACTCTCGTAAACACACTTGGCGCTTATGGTCCCGTAATACTGTTGGGTGGCATTTATTTCACTACATCCCTGCTGACCATGTTCATCAGTAACACGGCAACCGCCGTACTAATGGCGCCGATAGCCTTGTCGAGCGCCACGGAACTTGGCGTCAGCCCATACGCATACCTCTTTGCCGTAACACTCGGCGCAAGCATGTGTTTCGCCTCACCTTTCTCCACACCACCAAACGCTCTTGTAATGCAAGCCGGCAGATACTCCTTCATGGACTACATAAAGGTAGGACTACCCCTGCAGATCATCATGGGATTTGTAATGATTATTGTGCTACCACTACTTTTCCCGTTATAAAAAGAGGGAAAAACAGACAATAATTATCCTAATACATTATTTATATATATATTTGCATGCAAAAGAAAAAGGACTATGAATCTTTTACAAAAAGCTATACACAAGACAGGCAACATGAACCTTGCCGCAGTTGGCGTAGTCATGCTCATACTTGAAGTAATTATACTTACTATCCATTACATCTGCGGACTGAACAACAACATTCCGCTATGGGCGGCTTTGACCATGACTTTTATCGGAATAACCCTGATAATCGTGCAAATCAAAAGGAAATCAGACCTTTAAATGGTCTTTGGTGGTTAAAAAAAATTAAATATTACATTTTTACCAAGCTATAAACATGTTTAAAAACATACATATCATAAATAAGTAGTACCTTTGCACGCGATTTATTAATTCACATAAAGTCTAACTTTATTAATTTAAAACAAAACATTTATTAATTTTATGGCAGATTTTAAGAACGTACAGCCGTTGGCAGACTTCAATTGGGATGAGTTTGAGAACGGAAGCAAGGCAGCTGTAAGCGCAGAAGAGCTTCAGAAAGCCTACGACGAAACTCTGAACAAGGTAAGCGAGCACCAGGTTGTTGACGGTACCGTTATCTCTGTTGACAAGAAAGAGGTTATCGTAAACATCGGTTACAAGAGCGACGGTATTATCCCGGCAAGCGAATTCCGCTACAACCCAGACCTCAAGGTAGGTGATGTTGTAGAGGTTTACGTTGAGAACCAGGAGGACAAGAAGGGTCAGCTTCTTCTTTCTCACAAGAAGGCTCGCCTCAGCAAGAGCTGGGAGCGTGTTAACGCAGCTCTGGAAAACGAGGAAGTTATCCAGGGTTACATCAAGTGCCGCACTAAGGGCGGTATGATTGTTGACGTATTCGGCATCGAGGCATTCTTGCCAGGAAGTCAGATTGACGTTCACCCAATACGCGACTACGACGTATTCGTAGGAAAGACTATGGAGTTCAAGGTTGTTAAGATCAACCAGGAGTTCCGTAACGTTGTTGTTTCTCACAAGGCTCTCATCGAGGCTGAGTTGGAAGCACAGAAGAAAGAGATCATCAGCAAGCTCGAGAAGGGTCAGATCCTCGAAGGTACCGTTAAGAACATCACTTCTTACGGTGTATTCGTTGACCTCGGCGGTGTTGACGGACTCATCCACATCACAGACCTCTCTTGGGCCGCGTAAGCGATCCACACGAGGTTGTTGCTCTCGACGAGAAGATTAACGTTGTTATCCTCGAATTCGACGACGAGAAGAAGCGTATCGCTCTCGGTCTGAAGCAGCTCACTCCTCACCCATGGGATGCACTCGATCCAGACCTCAAGGTTGGCGACCACGTTAAGGGTAAGGTTGTTGTTATCGCTGACTACGGCGCATTCGTTGAGATTGCACCTGGCGTAGAGGGACTGATCCACGTTTCAGAGATGAGCTGGAGCCAGCACCTGCGTTCAGCACAGGAGTTCCTGCACGTTGGCGACGAGGTAGAGGCAGTTATCCTGACTCTCGACCGCGAGGAGCGCA
>URLQ01000135.1 GCA_900548745.1 uncultured Prevotella sp. | reverse complement strand
CGTTCAGCATCCCGGCATGCCTCACGGCACATGCACAGATTCTTGCTGTTGACGAGTATGACAAAAAGATGGTTTACGGACCGGACGAGGTATTCAACCTGCACGGTGCAAAGGATAATACCAGCGCATTGCCGTCAACAAACGGAGCTGTGGGAACTATTTGTGGAACAACAGCGGCAAAGAAACTTGTCGGTTCTGAGACAATGGCAGAGGGCAACAACTACTGGAATCTCGTGACCCGCAATGACGGAGTGACAGACGACGACGGCATGTATACCTTCAGCTTTACGCTTGACAAAGACGGAAACCCCTCCGACTGGCAGGTGAAGCATGATGCTACGACACGTGTGACTTATCTTATTGGCAACATGGAAGGGGCTACGGCGCAGCCGCTCTTTGATAAGCGTAAAAGTGGTGGAAATGAGGGCGAATTCAGCGACAATATGGAGGCTCCGCTCTATTTTGATGGTTCCAACAGCTATTGGGCAATCGATTATATTGTGAATACCGTATCCGATAATGGGATACTTGCTCAGGCTAAAACGGCAACGTCTGATATTCATGAAACAGGGAGCGTACACAATAATTCCGGAACTCACGATAAACTCTTCTTCCTCGGCAACGGAGGTGTTGACTACAATTCTAACAGCGAGTATCGTGACAAGGTATTGGCTAACCAGAAACCTTTCACCCTTCATCTGCACGGTATAAAGAGGATACAGTATAATCCTAACAAAGGACACAACGGTCTGTCGACACAAGACGGCAGTTACGGTCTGTCGGGCAGTATACAGGTAATCGGCGGTGACGCTAAAGATGCCGACATCCTGATAAATACCATGTCTATGATAGGCAATGCCGTGGAAGGAACTTATGATGCAGAAACGGGCGAATGGAAGTATACTTCTACCGCAGGAGACATGAAGTATGATGCCAATGAGCGTTGCTTCTCGCTGACAATATCTACTGTAGGTGGAAAAAACGGTTCGCATTTCAGGTTTGTTGCCAACAATGACGCACACCAGAACTGGGGCGAGACGGACATCAATATTTCAGGCAATAAAGGATTTGCAAGAGCCGATTATAATGATGCCACTGATGCAGACAACCACTCTTGTATGGCTGACGATCCGAACGACGTGCAGTACCGTACAAAGGCGAGAGAGGATGAGGAGGGCTTCGGAAGCACAACTCCTAATCAGAAGGATATCCTCTGGAACCGTCCCGAAGGAATATGGACGATAAGGTTCTACCCAGAGCTCGACAAGGAGGGTAATGACATCTCTCGCTATACCATATCAGGAACAAAAGTCATCAAGATGCCTTTCACCTATCGTGTAAGGAAGTTCATCCGTACATACAGCAACAATGTGGCAATGGCACCTGTCAACGACAACGTGAAAGTGTATGAGGCATATAGCTACGGAAAACCGGAGAATGCAGGAGACCCACTTTCAAATGGTACGGTTTATCTTCGTCAGCTCAAGTACATTCCGGCAAATATGGGAGTGGTACTCGTAGGGGAAGTGCCTGAGGGAGAATCCTTCTCCGACGGCAACAAACTGAATTTCTCTTTGAAGGAAGCACCGGAAGAAATGCTGGTAGAGGGTGATGATTACACGGCAGTGTGGACAAAGGCAGACGATTATGCCGGTCAAAAATGGAACAACTATCTCAAGCCGACAGTTACGCCAATCTCGGAAATGCTGATACCGACGATAAAGGAACAATACTCCATCGTTTCTTCGGACTTGGAAACTTCCATTCCACTAACTATTACAAGCAGAATCAGACAGGAGACGACTATATCGGTTTCTTCCGTCTTACGCAGAATGGCAGAAGCGGCGCAAACAAGGCTTACCTGAGTATTCCGGCAAATACTGTTGTAGACGGTGGAGTAGGAGCGACATTCGGGTATATCGACTTTAACGGACAGTTTCTCGGAAATGAAACGGACCTGAACAATCAGTCGCTTGCCAAGATGGCTGTTGTCTTCGACGACGAAGATGAAAGCGGAAGCACGACTACAGTAACGGAAGTCAAACCGGATAGTACAGACGGCAACGCATCGTTCTATACCCTTCAGGGAGTAAAGGTGTCACGTCCTGTCAAAGGAGTGTATATTCATAATGGAAAGAAATTCATCAAATAAAAAACCAAGGAAATATGAAAAGTTATATTAAACCGGAAGTCAAGGTGTATAAAGTTGGAATCGAGTCTCTGCTTAGTGGAAGCGGTGAACCTGAAGATGGACAGCTTGGTGAAGGTGATGCAAAGGTTCATGACTATTCTCTCTTTGATGGAGGAAATGGTGACGGACATATTGGTCGCGTCAGTCTTTGGGACGACGAAGACTTTGAAGATTGAATGAAATGTTCTGAATAAATGTTATTTTAGTTGCGTTAAGTAATTTGGTTAGTTGTGAGACAATCTGCAAGTAGCTTTAGTGGATATTATCCCTAAAAGCTCTTGCAGATTGTCTCTTTTTCGTTAGAAAAAGTGTGTGTGTTTGGTTGATTATTCGTTAGAAAAAGTGTGTACTCGGTTGATTATTCGTTAGAAAAAGTGTGTGGTTTTGCCAGATATTCGTCAGAAAAAGTGTGTACTTAGTTGATTATTCGTTAGAAAAAGTGTATCTTATGAGCAGCAGGATTGGATGACGAATATTCCTCTTTACGCCTGTATCGTAGCATTTTGACCCAAACATATTCCTTTTGTTGTGTTCATATCCTCTCCAGAAAAAGCAAGTTCGCGACAGATTCTTGTGGCTTTAAGTTGTCGTGATCTCATATCTTGCCGATGTGGCAGTTCCGACAAGGGATCCGGCTTCCCTTCCAATCAAGAGTCCTCTGCCCTTATGATGTATGATTTGCCGGATAAATACTCAAAGAAAGGAAAAAAACATGAGGATTTGAAAAAAAACATTGTAAATTTGCAGAAAGAAACAAAAAAACAGGAGCTATGGTAGAGACGAACAATAGAAGATTGCCTGTAGGTATCCAGTCTTTTGAGGAAATCAGAAAGGAAGGATACCTTTATGTTGACAAGACTGATGTTATCTGGCAACTTGCCAATAAGGGAAAGAAGTATAATTACCTGAGCCGCCCTCGCCGCTTTGGTAAATCAGTGCTTGTCGATACACTCGAGGCCTACTTCTTAGGAAAGAAGGAACTGTTCGAGGGATTGAAGATAATGGAGACAGAGAAAGAATGGGTTAGGCGTCCTGTCATCAGACTCGATATGAGTCAGGCTGGAGCAGACCCCGAAAGCATTCGAAGCTACTTGGACGATGTCTTTCATTCCCTTGAGACGGAGTACGGGATCGTTGTGCGCCAAGACAGTTCTCTTGCCGTAAGGTTCAAGAATATCATTCAGACTGCTTATACCCAAACAGGTCTGCAGGTTGCCGTTCTCATGGATGAATACGACTCCCCATTGCAGCATTCCTGGAAAACTCCACAGCACGAAGCCTGCACGTCAATATATCGTGAAGTGTTTGCTGTATTGAAAGCACAGGATAAATGCGAGAAGTTTGTCTTCATATCAGGCATCACCAAGTTTACGCAGATATCACTATTCTCTGTTCTCAACAACCTGAGCAATATCAGTTTTGATCCGGAATATGCTGCCATCTGCGGCATTACCAAGGAAGAAATCCTACGTGGTTTTAAACCGGAAATCAGCAAACTGGCAGCAACTAAAGGATGGACTTTTGATGAAGCCGTAATGCAATTGGCTACTTATTATGACGGCTATCATTTCAGCCATGAAAATATGGTGGATGTTTTCAACCCGTTCAGCCTTATCAATGCACTGGCTGATTCCTGTCTGAAGAATTATTGGGCTTCATCCGGGGCAACATCGTTGCTTCCTAAATTTGTTGACGACATGGAGATTCGTTTGAAGGATTTTGAGCATTGTGCCCTGTTGAGCACAATTATAGAAACTTCTGATGTGACGGGCGGCGGACCGGAGCTGTTTCTTTATCAGTCGGGCTATCTCACAATCAAGGGGTATATGAACGGAACTTACCTTCTCGGCATTCCTGACTTCGAGGTGAAGCAGGCATTGAACGAAATAGTATTGCCTGCACTTGCTATGCGCAAGAGTAATGACATTCAATCGACTCAGGCTTTTCTTAATCTTCATCTCAGCGTGGGCAATCTGCCCGAAGCCATGAAGTGCCTGAAGGCACTCATTGCGGATGTGCCATACAGCAATAAGAAACTTGCCTGTATGGATATGGAAGAGCGATACCGTCTGATATTGAGCACGATATTCAATGCCATCGGTTGCCGGGTTGAAGTAGAGAAGATGATTGCTACGGGCAGGATTGACATGGTGGTGGAAACAACAAACTTTATCTATGTCTTAGAACTGAAATTAACCAATAACGGCGGCATTGATGCTGCCACAGAGCAAATGAAAGCCAAACAATATGCCGAACCTTTCAAGGCAGACAAACGTAGAACCATTGCTCTTGCAATAGAGCTGGATGATAAGGGAAAAGGATTGGTGGATTGGAAGGAAGTGTGAAAAATACAAAGGGCTGGACTCCAAATCTGGAATCCAGCCCTTTGACGCTCTTTTCATTATCTGTTTCTATAGCAGTCGATGGTGTCAGTCATCGCCCCACTTACCGCTGTTCGATTCTCCCCACAAGTCTTTGTATTCAGTAGCCTTGATATCCTTCTCGTTTACCACCTCAAAGTTGCTGATACATTCTCCCTCTTTGATACTTTCTCTGTATACGCTTGCCGTTACCATGCCTCCGCTGCAGAGAGCTTCGAACTGTACCACATTTATCTTTGGAGTTATATAGTTCTTCTTCATTTTGCGTAACTGTTATTGTTGTCTTATCTGATAATTATCTTCTTTCCGTTCACTACATACATTCCCTTAGGCAATCCCTCCAGACTGCAACTGCGGCGCACCATCTGTCCGTTCATGTTGAACACGCCCTCTATGCCGCGCTTGTAGGATGTGCGGTCCGTGCTGCCGTGTATGTCGTCGATGCCTGTAGTGCTGTCTTCCACTCCGTCGATGAGCAGCGATATGGATTTGCCCGTTGTGTCTCCGGCAGCCGGGTTCAGCTCAAACCAGCAGCGGAACGCCTTCAGTCCGTATGAATACCGCTCGCCTTTCTCGCCATTCTCGCCGACCTTATTGCCGCTTGGCACCTGTATCAGCTTTCCCTTATACATGAAGTAGTCGCCGTTGAGGTCGTCTCTGCCCGAGAGAATCTTGTTCTTACCGCTTTCGTCCTTGTCGTATGTCTTCGCCATTGTACCTTTGCAGACCATAGTGCCATGGCCACCGCCGGTGGCAGGGAAGGTTATTGTTGACTCCCAATTGGTGTTTAAATGCTGCTTCAGCTTCTCCCTGTCGAGCGACACCATCGTGATGTCGTAGTGGTTGGCTTCCAAGGTCTTCGTCAGTCGGTTGTTTTCGTCCTTAGATTTCTCGTAGTTGGTGCCCAGCCATTCGCTGTTGTCCTCGCCCTCTGATGTATAGAATCGGTCAACGGTGTATTTTGCCGACTTCACCTGTGTATATGGTGGGAAGACGATATATGGCTCGAATGCCTTTACCATTACGGAGTCGTCATTCGCTGGCTCCACGGTAACGAACTGCACGCTGTTTTCCGTCAGTGCTGTAAGCTTTGCCACCTTAACGGCGTCTCCGAACGTGCGCTTCATCTGACCCCATGTCAGGTCTACGGGCAGAATAAGCGAGTTCCACATATTGTCGTTCAGCTTGCGGTTCAGATGCAGCACGCTGTTCTTGTATTCGTCTGCAGCCTTGGTCAGATAGAGCAGGTCGGTAGACTCCTCATCGAGAATCAGCTCCGGGTTGCGTCGCGGTCCGGCATAAAGCAGCTTGAATTCGTCCACGGCGGTCAGCTCGTTGACGTCAGCCTCCGACTCGGTTGTAGAATCTACGTAGAAACCAATGCGGAGAGTCACGGGATTGTCGTTTGATATTTCATTCCCATTCGGGGCTTTGTCGAGACATATCTGCACCTGGTTCTCATACTTTCCCTTGAAGAAGGCACGTCCGATACCGGCTCCATCGTCTGTCTTGCCAAGCGCCTCGGCATTAGCCTGACTTATACCGTCGAGGGTTGCTGTTGAGTATATTTTTTCAATCGGTTTGTTGTTGGTATCGAGCGCTGTAATGAACAGGTTAGCAAGCGGCTTGCCGTTCGTAGTGATGTTCTCCGAACAGTTCGCTGTGCTGAATCCGTTGCATCGCAGCAGGAACCATCCTCCCTTGTGTACCTTCACGTCCTGATAGAATGTGAAGCCGCGCAAGCCTTTGGTGTAGCAGTAGAAATACTGGCCGTAGTCGCGCTGATGATCTTCATTATAGTTTACCCAACTACCTCCACCAGTACTGCTTAGGTTGTCACGCGTCTTATACATCTTTTCGTCTCCGAAGCGCACATGGCTTTTCCAGTCTGTTGGCAAATTCTTGCCTTTATCTGTGATAGCCCATTGTAGAGCGTCCGCATCATTTGCTCTGAAATCCGGACATGCAATAAGGAAAGAGGCATCGACAACCGATTTCATATTTGCAGGAGATACGTTGAAGAGTTTGTAATACTCATTCTTTGTAATCACCTTCCACTCCTGGTTCTTGTATTCTTGGGTATCCTCCTGTGCTTTATCTTTCTTATCGCAGAGTTTGTTCTCGTCGTTAGGATATGCCGTGAGATAACCAAATGTTTTTGTATTGCCGATTCTGACGAGATATACCTTGTTCGTTTCTGAATAGCCATTGGCTTTATCAAAGCGGACAGCGCATCTCTCTCCGTCTGTTATGTCCATAAACACCTGGTTATGCTTTTTGTCGATTCCCAGATATGGATGTGCTGCAGAACCTTTCACCTTGCTCTCCAGAAAATACGTTTTTGAACCATCATTCCATGCCATATAAATGGGATATGGTGAACCATCCAGCGAGGCATGAGTACCCCACATACCACCAACACTCAGAAACTTTTTGGCACCGACGTTATACAGACACACAATCTTGTTTCCGTCGGTTTCATCTGTATGCTTAGTTGTGCAAATTGCTGACGAAGGATCAATACCATAAAGTTTGTCAACACCTTCAATAGTATTTTCTGTTCCGTTGTTTTCCGTCGCTTTATTTTGTGCCGAGGCTACAGTAGCATTTGCAGCCATCAGTATTGCGGCTAAAGCAGCAGCCGCAATGCTTCCTTTTGTTTTGGCAAAAGAAAGCAGATAACTTTTACTTCTCATTGCTTATTACTTATTAATACCTGTTGTGAAATACTGTTGTAAATAATATTCTCAATAATGCTAATTTATTCAAAAGCATAATTTGTGTCAGCTATGCTGTTATCCTGATACAGGGTGCAAAGGTATGAAAAAAAATGTATTCGATAAAAATCCCCCCCATTACCCTTCATATTTATATTTTATTAAAGATTCTCAAGTTGTTGAAAGCGGTTTATCTGGAAAAAGAAGTGATAGAATATCCAAACGGGCTTTAACAAAAACAATAAAAACGCCCAACTGTATTTTCAGGAAGCAGAGCATGCTCTGCTTCCTGAAAATACAGTT
>URLQ01000134.1 GCA_900548745.1 uncultured Prevotella sp. | reverse complement strand
GAGCGCAAAGAGAGTTTACTCTCAATTTGCCGAGTGCAGCTAAGTATTATGCAAAAATAAGATTAATACAGACACTTGCCAAAAATAATGTACAAATAATACATTTTTAGAGAGGTTTTGGTTCCCTCCATTCGGAAGGACTCTTTCCTGTAGAGGTTTTGAAACTACGGCTGAAATACTTCGGGTCGGAATAGCCACAGGCGTATGCCACTTCACTTACCGGCATCGATGTCGACTCTAACAGATAACAGGCATGCTTCATTCTCGCCTCTTTCAGAAAGTCAAGAGGAGTTATTCCCATTATCTGTTTCATCTTTCGCTGCAATACGGAACGGCTGACTGCGGCGGCAGCAGCAATGTCCCCAACCCCAATGTCTGCATTACTCAGGTTCTTCTCCACAAAAGCAGACACCCGTCGCATCAGAGCATCATCCTCTTCCGAGAGCCTCGTCTGTACTTCCGGCTGCGATGCAGTCTTCTTCTCTTCATCACCTGTATTGAGCAATGCGAGATATGCCTCCAGCACTTCTCTTTGTTGCCGGCGGATTCTCTTTATATATATATAGGTATAGACAATAGCCCCAAGAACAGATGCGAGCAACAATGTAAGAAGCAGATGCGCCAACGTGGTTTCCATGAACTTTGGAGTGACAATGACTGTCAACCGTCTCACATTATCCATCCACATTCCTTCAGCATTGGTTGACTTTATCATAAGCGTGTAAGTACCCGGATCGAGATCAAGCAGGGTTACAGAATGGTCATGTCCTACATTATTCCATTTCACATCATTGCCATTACCGTCTCTCACCAAGGCAAACATGTATCTGATATCTGCATCGGAGGTATAGTCGAGAGCGGCAAAGGTCAGCGTAAGACTTCGTTCATCCTTCGACAACACCAAGGTATCAAGAGCATTGATGGCATTCTCTTTCCGCATTCCCTGTATGCACACATCCGTCAAAGCGATATTGGGTACAAATGTGCTTTTCCTCAATCCACGCATGTTGATATCCAACATTCCGTCTTGCAGTCCGAACAACCAGTTGCCATCAGGCCTCCGTATCGGTACAGCATCTGAGAATCTGCTATCCGTAAGGAAATAGTTCTTGCCAAAGGAAGTAGAACTGCCATTGTCCGGGTCAAGCATCATTATACTGTTGTTCCCTACCAGAAGAAGCTTTCCCCCACAGCTTGTTACAGACAGCAACACGTCTGTCGGCAGTCCGTCTTCCTTACCAAAATGCCTGAACGACAGTCTTTCTCCGGTAATATCCTTGGATGCAATCATGTTAATGCCCCCACTCTCAGTACTTATGAACAGTCTGCCCTTCCTGTCTTCTACGATATTCATCGTCGCACTGCAGCTCAGCGCATCTTTTCGTCCAGCCTCTCTTGTATGGCATCGGAAGACCATATCCTTTGTATCTTCCCCATTTTTGAGTCTACTTATGAGCAGTCCGTCTGTTGTCGCAGCAAGTAGCACATTGTCTTTCGTAATATAAATCATCCTCACCTTCTGAGCGAGTCTTTTAGGATAGCCCTTCAGATAAGCCGAAGGCTTTAATATTCGCGGGCTGTCTGCCGAAGGGGTGCCAACGCAGCAGATGCCTCCACCTAATGTTGCTATCCACAAACGTCCCCACCTGTCTTCCACAATATCATAAACATTACTATTGCTCAGACCGGCTATTCTGTCCACCTTATATTGATTTCCATCCGACATGCTCTTCAACCTGTACAGGCCTCCCGGCTTACTGCCCATCCATATCGTGCCGTCTTTGGTCTGCGTTATACAATATATCGGTGCGGAGAATCTTGAGTATTGCTTTGTTATCCTGCCTGCTGCGGAAAGATAACCGACAAGATTGTTTCTGCTGTCGAAGATTCTTACTGCATTGTCTTCCTTTGTCGCCACCCAATAGCGGTTATGACTATCCACAAAGAAAGCCTTTACTTCCGTTGATTGCCCGAAACGCTCCACATTGCCATACCGATGCAGGAAACTAATCTTGTATATTCCATTTACACCTGTCACCCACAGGTTGCCTTGCCTGTCGGGAAAACAGAATCTTGCAGACTCAATCTTCACACTACCTTCGTAAGGATTTTCCGTTGTCCCGTCCGTACTGTATGTCAGCTTGCCGTCGTAATAGACAGTCCACAGCACACCGTCCTTGTCTTTATATCTATATGGACGTCCAGACTTTACAAACTTTGCATTATTGCGGTTTGACTTCAGTCCGGCTCTCGTCTCAAACCTATAGGTATGCAGATTGAAAAGATACAGGTCGTCATCAACCCTGCACCCGATATTTCCGTCATCATTCAGCCACACCGTTCGGATGCGGTCGGTTGCTATTTCATTACCGTCGCCGACATGTCCCTTAAACCCTTGAAACTCATAGCCGTCATATCTGCACAGACCATTCCAGGTAGAGAACCACATCATCCCCTGCCTGTCTTGGGTCATCTGAGTCACATGCCACTGCGTCAGTCCGTCGCTCTCGTCATACTTTTGTATACGGCAGCGCGGTGTTGCAACGCTACAGATGACAACGAACAGAAACGACATTATGGCTGTAAGGAATTTCATTGTTATATTATTTCTATCTACATACATATTTCCATATGCAAAACTACAGATTATTTTATAATCCACCTAATCTGGCGAGACGATTTATTGTCAAATTTCCTTATCCATCAGTTTTATAAAAACTGAGACCACATTAAAAATATGAGAAAGATACAGATAAATCACTTTACTTACTTATTTTCTTCCTAATATCAACATCAGCCATAAAGAATCAAAAAAAATAGAATTGGACAGACAACATTTACTCATAACATTGTAGACAATAAACATCCTACAGATTCTTAAAAAACTTACTTACAGAAAAATCTAATAATTTTTTCGAGTTTATTATTTTTTTCATTACTTTTGTGCGCAAATACACTTTTATTAATATAATTACGCAGCGTATGAAAACACTATTAGTTTCAGCGTTCCTTTTGTTATGTTGCACAGCATTTGGTCAAGGACAGGTTAGTAAATATCCTAAGCCAAATGAGGACAGAACAAACGGAAAACAAATCACAACAGTAAAGAAACCCATTATCTCCCCATTCTACGGAGAAAGGAAATTTAAAGTTCCAAACGACAACAAGCCGGCTTTCATCAAATCTGTCGGCGACAATAGCAACCTCTATGGCAACCTCGTCTTCTCTGAGGCTATGGCAGACGAAAGTCAGTACGGAATCTACAGCTTTACAGCAACGCCATCCACAACCGTCAACACAGTGAAAACCGACGCTGGATTCAAATCAAAAGCAGCCGTATATGCAAACGGGAAGTACTACACTTTCTATATGGAAGAGGCCTGGGGATGGGTGATGTATATGGCATGCAGCATATATAACCCCGAAACTTGGGAAGTAGAAAAAATCATGGAGCCATCCGCAGAATGGAAGAACTTTGTTAATTCATCGGCTGTAACATACGACGAACAAACGAAGAAGATATATGCCGTGACGAGCGAAGACTACGGCGGACCGTATATTCTAAGCACCATGAATGAAGAAGATGGCAATTTTGAAAAGGTGGCAGACCTGGAACGTTCATACCTTACGTTGGCTGCTTCTCCTAACGGTGTACTCTATGGCATTTCCGACTTTGGTATGCTCTACAAAATAGACAAAACAACCGGTACGTCAACACTCATCGGTGACACAAAGCAGAAACCGAAGTATTCCCAGTCCATGACATTCGATCCTAACACAGGACTACTCTATTGGGGATATATGGACGACAACAGATCGGCACTCTATCAGGTAAACACCACCACCGCTACAGCATACAAGGTTTGCGATATGCCAGAACACGAAGAGTTCATCGGACTTTATGTAAAGAAGACAGATATTGCCGATAAGGCTCCTATGCCTGTAACCGGACTTTCATTCACACCTAATATAAACGGCGGCACCATTGGAAGTATTCAATGCGTAGCACCTACAAAGGCAGCCGACGGTACAGACCTCACAGATCCGGTGACGGTGAAGATTTACTCCGGCGATGAGACTCTGGCAGAACAGACCGTTGCTCCAGGCGCTACATTTAAGAAAGACAATGTATCATTCGATGCCAACAAGCTATACTCACTCTTCGCAAACGCAGCAAATGCGGCAGGACAGAGCAGCAAAGCCACAACTACGGTATTCATCGGTAAGGACGTGGCGACATCACCATCAAACGTAAACCTTACTATCAACAACAAGATTGCAACCATAACATGGGAAGCACCAACAACAGGAGTGAACGACGGATACATTAACCCTGACGAGGTGAGCTACAACATTACGAGGCTCATGGGAAGTTCTTCTACTGTTGTTGCAGAAAACACTAAGGAGACAACCTTTAGTGAGACCCTTCCAAACGCCACTGGAAAATACAGCTACAAAATAACAGCATACAGCAATGGTACTGAAGGAGGAAGCACCACATCGAACAGCGCACTCTCAATAGGGGCATACGAACTACCTTACTCTGAAGACTTCAGCGACGGTGACGCATGCAAACAGCTTTTCACTTTCGCAGATGTAGACAACGACGGACATGACAACAAAGCAACATGGTTTTGGAAAGAAGACGAGAAACTCATGCAATATTGCTCTGACAACGTGAACAAAGGCAATGACTGGCTCTTCACCCCGGCTATACACTTTGACGGGAAACACCTGTACAAGCTCAAGTTCGATATAAACATGGGCGCCACCTCGAATCTAAAGGTAACCATTGGCAAGACTGCCAACCCTGACGAGCAGACTGAAATCATCGATCTTAATGGTATCTATGAATCATGGCAAACGACACATGAAGCCACATTCACAGTACCAGAGGACGGCAGCTACAACATCGGATTCTACAACTATAGCGATGCAAGTAGTTCATACTTCAACCTATTCAACATCAACGTCGAACAGGGTATAGAATCTGACGTACCTGAGGCCGTAAGCGAATACACTGTAACGGCAGACCCAAATGGTGCCAACGCAGCAACGTTACAGTTCAAGACCCCAGAGAAGCTACTCAACGGCAAAACCATTAACGGAAACATGAACATCCACATCTACACTGTGGAAAAACAGGAAAGCGAGGACGGTGACGAGGAAAACACAAAGACCAAAGACACCGAGATAAAAACGCTCGCCGCTACAGCAGGACAGGCATTAACATACAAGGACGACAAGGCTGTAAACGGCAACAACACATACAAGGTCGTAGCAGAATACAACGGCAAAATGGGTATCGATGCCACCCAAACTATATGGGCAGGATTCGACATTCCTGAGCCTGTGAAGAATCTCAAGCTCAGAACTATCGACGGCAATATGCATGTTAAGCTCACATGGGAAGCCCCAGAAAAGGGTGAAAACGACGGATACTTTAACATTAACGACATCTCATACACTGTATGGCGCAGTCTCGACAAAAAGAATTTTTCGCCGATTGCCAATAACATCAAGGATTTGACCTATATCGACACCAGTATTGAAGAAGAGGTACAGGATATGCAAGAAGTATACTATTATGCAGTGACTGCAGACAACCAAGCCGGAAGAAGCAAGGGTGTCACACAGTTCATCGGCGTCGGTAAGCCATACACTTTCCCTGTTGCGGAATCATTCCCGAACGGCAGACTCGACCTTAACCCATGGTCGTACAAGAACGTGCAGGGCTCTCTTGGATGGGAGACATTACGCTCTGACGATGGTGGCGGTTCACCTCAGGACAATGACAACGGATTCGTAAAATTCAAGAATCAGTGGGGCGACTACTATGTAGACAGCAGACTAATCACTCCGGTTATATCAATGGACGGAACCACCAATCCGACATTCAGCTTCTATATGTTCCATTGGGAGGAAAACTCCATCGCATCAGACAACAAACAGACGAAGCTTATGATTGAGGTAGCTCCCGATGGAGACGACTTCGACGAACCTATCGCCACTTTCACGGCAGCAAACGAGAAGTCCGGATGGATTGAACATCGCGTATCACTCGAGAAATACAAGAACTGCAAATACATACAGGTTGCACTGAGGGGATATACCGACAACGACTGGATGTACTACTATGTTGACAATATCCACTTTGACGAGCAGAAGGACAACGACCTCGCCGTGGCAACATTCTTTGGTCCAGAGAATGCCAACATCAACGACGACTGTACATTCTCTTTAACATACTCAAACAGAGGTAATAAGAGTGCAAAAGACTATACCATAGTACTGAAGCAAAATGATGAGGTCATCAGTACCATCAACGGTGATGAGATAACACCAGGCGAAACAAAAATGGAGGAACTCACCGCCAACGTTAATGCTTCAACAGCAGGAAAGGCTGTTGAGTTCAAGGCTGAGATTGTATACGACAAGGACGAAGACACAGGCAACAACACATCTGCCACCATATACACCGATGTGAAAGCCTCAACCTATCCTTGCATTTCTGATTTGAATGCCACAAAAGATGGTAACAATGCAAATCTCACATGGACTGCACCTGTCCTACCTACTGTAGACGAGGCTACTGTGGACGGAATGGAAGACTACGAATCGTTTGCAATATCAGACTTCGGCGACTGGATTACCTACGACGGAGACAAACTCGGCAGCGGTAAATTCAGCCAGCTCCCATACTTCGACTACGAAAACGAGGACAAGGCATTCCAGATATGGTGTCCAAAAGACCTCGGTCTTGATGCAGAATCAAGCCCTAACCTCATGCCTTACAGCGGAAACAAATGCCTCATAGCTTGGTATGCGAATATCAGCATGGACGGTGCACAGCCGTACAACGACGACTATCTCATCTCTCCTGCAATAAAGGGCGGTACAGAAATGTCATTCTATCTGAAGAAAATTGACAAGAACATCTCAGGTGAGACATACGAAATCATGTACTCCACCACAACACAGGAACCATCAGCCTTCAAAGTTCTCACAACCGACGAAGCTCCTGGCGAATGGCAACAAATAAAGGTTACCATGCCTACAGATGCCAGATACTTTGCAATCCACTATACAGGAAAGCTCAAAGACGGCATTATGGTAGATGATATTAGTTACGTGCCAGTACTATATGCCCTCTCTATCGACGGATTCAACATATTCCGCAACAGCAAGAAGATAAACGAAGAAATCGTCAAGTCTGCCAACTTCACCGACAAGGACATTAGTGAGGAACGTCATGGCTACCAGGTTTCTGTTGTATATAATCTCGGAGAGTCTAACGCATCCAAAATTGTATATGTAGACAACACATCCGACATTGAAAATGTAGCAGAGCTTAAGAGCAACAACTACACGATATTCTCAATTGACGGCAAACTCATAGGCAGTAATCTGAAGAAGATGCCTGCCCTCCACACCGGTTCTTACATAATCAATAATAAGAAGGTGGTTATCCGTAAATAACAAATCTCTGTAATCGAGTAGGAGGTAAATACTAATCATAGGTGTTTATCTCCTACTTTAGTATTTACCGACCTCTCACACCACCGTACATGCCGTTCGGCATACGGCGGTTCCTATTTTTGGGTGCCATTCGAGATACGCCCCCGTTAAAGTTGCATACCCTGCCCTACATAGATGCTCTTTTGTTATAGCTCTATGCAGTATGTAGCTGTCTGCTATACGCCAATAGCCTTTGCGAGTATTACCCCATTCGTATGCTTTGTATTTACTAATACCACATTTAATGAGGTTTGCCACTTTTGTCTTGACTTTCTTCCAAGCTTTCCATATACACATGCGGATTCTACG
>URLQ01000133.1 GCA_900548745.1 uncultured Prevotella sp. | reverse complement strand
TTCTTACCTCTCTCCCGTCTCCCCTGAAGGGGGAGAGGCAGTTTGACTTCTTGATTGAGAGAGTTTGATTTGTAAATGGCTGGAGAAAACATTGGAGGTTTACAAATAACTATTATTTCTCCAATCAAGGATAAGGAAAATACAGACAGATAAATATTGGACGTATTCTCATAAAGAGAACAGAATTTACAATTCTTATCCCTACAAATTTTGAGATTTCTACAATTTGCATTACCTTTGCAACCCATTTCGAACGGAATGGAACTGGCGAGTGCTTGATAAACCTCCATGATGCTAATATATATATAATAAGGTATAGGCATCTAAACAAAACAAGAATTATGAATAACAGAAACAATACCGTGAGCGTGCTGTTTATGCTTTTCAGCGTGCTCTTCTGCGTCTGCCTTATTACGGCAAACGTGCTTGAGACAAAGCAAATATCTTTCGGATGGATCAACATCACCGGCGGACTGCTGGTGTTTCCCGTATCGTACATCATCAACGACTGCGTATGCGAGGTGTGGGGCTACAGAAAAGCACGACTGCTTATCTGGCTGGGGTTCTTCATGAACTTCCTCTTCGTTGCGTTCGGTGCCTTGTGCGATGCCATTCCCGGTGCACCTTATTGGCATAACGACGAGGGCTTCCATGCCGTATTCGGACTGGCACCACGCATAGCTGCCGCCTCTTTCATCGCTTTCCTGGCAGGGTCGTTCATCAATGCATACGTGATGAGCAAGATGAAAATATCATCGCACGGCAAGAGATTCGCATTCAGAGCTATAATGAGTACGGTGTATGGCGAGACTGCCGACTCGGTAATCTTCTTTCCTCTTGCTCTTGGCGGCATAGTGCCATGGTCGGAAATCCCTGCACTTATCATATCACAGGTGATTCTGAAAACGATGTATGAGATTGTTATCCTGCCGATTACCATCCGCGTGGTAAGGAGAACAAAGCAGATTGAGGGTGTCGACGCCTACGACAATGACGTAAACTACAACATCTGGAAAATAAAGAACATCTGATTTAATCAGAAACAGACTGGTTCTGACCACATAAACGATAGGAATAAACAAAACATATTATTTATGACAAACAGCGAAAACAGGAAAAACGAGGGGCTACATGCTCTCGGAAAAAAGACTGAATACAGAATGGACTATGCTCCGGAGGTGCTTGAAACATTTGAAAACAAACACCAGGAAAATGACTATTGGGTACAGTTCAACTGCCCTGAGTTTACCACCTTATGCCCTATCACCGGACAACCGGACTTTGGGGAAATCATCATCAAATACATTCCAGACGTGAAAATGGTGGAAAGCAAGAGCTTGAAACTGTATCTCTTCAGCTTCCGCAACCATGGCGACTTTCATGAAGACTGCGTGAATATCATAATGAAAGACCTCGCAAAACTGATGAATCCACGCTATATCGAGGTGACAGGTCTCTTCAAGCCACGCGGCGGCATAAGCATCTTCCCGTTTGCGAACTACGGCAGACCGGGAACAAAATATGAGAAGCTTGCCGAGGAACGATTCATGAAGCACGGACTGTAAAGAGTTTTACAGCCCTTGCTTCATGGGCTTATCCGCTATTCCGAATTATTTCTTCAAGACAGGCTCGCAGGTAAGGTTTACTCCGAGCTTCTTGAAAATTTTCTGATCTACTTCGCTCAACATCACCGTGGCATGCATCTGACAGCCGCGCAGCTTGGGCAACTGCTCCAATGCAAGACGGCAGTTATCATCCTGTTCCGAAAGAACTGACAAGGCAACAAGTATCTCGTCGGAGTGCAAACGCGGGTTCCTGCCACCAAGATACTGTATCTTTGTATATTGTATCGGCTCTATCATCGACTGCGGAATGAGCTTCAGCTCATGGTCTATGCCGGCAAGATACTTTGTTGCATTGAGCAGAAGGGCGGCGCTGCAGCCAAGCAGCTCGCTTGAGTTGCCCGAGACTATAGTGCCGTCTTCAAGTTCTATCGATGCCGAAGTGTGACCTGTCTCCTTCTGGCGTTCCTTTGCGCTTACGGTTACGCGACGATAGTCTGTGTTTATCTTTGCCTGATTGAAGAGCATCTGTATCTTGCTTATCTCGTTATCGTTGCAAGCACCCTGTGCGAGTTTGTTTGTTGCAGCATAGTAACGACGTATTATCTCGTTCTTTGATGCTTCGCAACACACATCATCGTCACAGATACAGAAGCCTACCATGTTTACTCCCATATCCGTAGGAGACTTATATGGGTTAGTACCATAGATACCCTCAAATAGAGCGTTGAGCACAGGATAGATTTCAATGTCGCGATTATAGTTGATGGCTATCTTTCCGTATGCCTCCAGATGGAACGGGTCTATCATATTGACGTCGTTAAGATCGGCGGTGGCTGCCTCGTAAGCTATATTCACAGGATGTTTAAGTGGCAAGTTCCATACAGGGAAAGTCTCGAATTTTGCATACCCTGCCCTTATTCCACGCTTGTTCTCATTATAAAGCTGACTCAAGCAGACTGCCATCTTGCCGCTTCCAGGTCCTGGTGCAGTAACGATGACAAGCGGCTTTTCCGTCTCCACATAGTCGTTTTTTCCGAAGCCCTCATCTGAGGCAATAAGCTTCACATCGTGTGGATAACCCTCTATGAGATAGTGACAGTAGGTCTTTATCCCCTGTCGTTCCAGTCGCTGCTTGAAGGCTATCGCCGCCGGCTGTCCGTTATAATGTGTTATAACCACAGAACCGACCATAAAACCACGGTTCTGGAATTCCCCTCTCAGTCGAAGTACGTCCTCATCGTATGTTATCCCGAGGTCGGCGCGCTTCTTGTTCTTCTCTATGTCGGCAGCGCTGATAACAATCACAATCTCTATGCTGTCGCTGATTTTCTGAAACATACGCAGCTTGCTGTCCGGCTGGAATCCTGGCAGAACGCGGCTGGCATGATGATCATCAAAGAGTTTGCCACCCAACTCAAGATAGAGCTTGCCGTCAAACTGTGATATCCTCTCTTTTATATGTTCAGACTGTATTGTCTGATATTTCTCGTTGTCAAATCCTATTTTCATCACTTCTGTTATTGTTTTCGCATTGCAAAATTACAAAGAAAATCGGAATGTATGAAATTTGAAGCCTTACAACATACAAAAATCTATCATTCCGATATATCAAATCATTTTTTTATCTATCTGTAGCCGTTGCCAATCCACGAGTTCGAACTGACGGCTCCTGACTACAAATCAGCTTTAACCTCCCATTCCCCTTTTTCTGAAGTAATCTTAATAATATGTACACCTTTGATATTCTGTAATGGAATTGAAGCCAGATGACTGTCAGGACGGGCAGAGTTGATTTTGCGACCTATGGCATCGTAAACCTCAATACAGGTGATTCTCTCACCACCCACGGTTGCAAGGTTTATGTATTCTGCGTTACGCTCCATTATAATACCAGGCTTCTTTATCGAACTTTGGCTTACTGAGGCAGGAGTTCTGGCATCAGCAATACTTAGTACATGCCATCCGCCATTTGGCTTTAGGCTCGACATGGATGCTGAACCAAGCATCAGCTTGCCGTTAAGCACTTCAAGGTTGCGTACGCCATACTGCTCCGCATTATTAAAGCCGTTCTGCGTAATGAACTTCGGGGCCTCATCCTCGTCGGTCATGCGCAGAAGTTCAAAGCCCTCATCACTCGAATCAAGACCCGTAAGCAGTTTTGCCAATGTGGCAAAGCCTACGTCACCTAAAATGTTTGACCCTGCTGCAACGGCAAGGTTCGACAAATCCATCGTGCCTACATACAGATTATCATCATATTCCTGAATGGCCCATATATATATGCTCCAAAGGTTTCCAAAGCCTCCACGCCCCCACTTTGCAGACAGTCCGTTAGGTTCCAGTTCCCATTTTTCAATCTTTCCATCCTTGTCGTATACCGGTTTCGGGTTCGTCGTATCACCATAGAGCATCTCATAGCTGTTGTCTTTGTCGAGTCGCCAGAACGACGGTGTGCGGTAGTTGCCAAGGATGAAAGCCAAAGCATCTGGTGAGGTCAGAGAGCCGTATGTGGCTTGTGCCATAGAAAGTACATAATAGTTAGGGCAGAACACTCCCCAGTACAGATGGTTGCGCCACTCATGGAAGCCGGCAACGGAGGTAAGCGAACGTCCGAGTGTGTTTGACGGCTCTGCCGCATAACTTGTCCACACTTCCGGCCACATATCGCTGTCAATACCAACGGGAGTGAAACCTTCTTTTGGAAGTTCCGGACTGACATGAACGGCAGATACTGTTCCCCACGTACCTATATATATACGGTTGTTGAAATAAGCAAGTTCGGCTGCCTCGTTGTCAACAAGTCCCACGATATGGAAATTCCACGGATCTTTCTTGTCACCATACCAACGGAGCAAGGCACCTATTTTCTTTCCTGTTGTAGGATGCGTTATGCCCACGGTAACATAGAGAACATCATTGATGACACGCCACCGTCTTACGTTCACCACCTTGCATCCATCAACATCACTCATACTGCTGACTCCCAGAATACGATCGCTGTCTGCATCGTATGCAACGAAAGCTGCCGAAACCCTCGAGTCCCAGTCACTGGCATACAAGCCTGGACCTCCGAAGAATACTACCCCTTTATGGATGCCGCAGGAACGCAGTCCCTGACAGTTTTTCAATACGGGATATTCATCCATTGATGGCGTTATGTCGGTGACGATGCCCGATTTCGTATCGTAGCTGTACATGCGTGGCGGACGTATATCGGCATACTTGCTGTTCTCATCGCCATCGGGATAGACTTCCTTTGCATAAGCTGACTGTCCGTATTCACATGCCCAGCAACTGTTCTCGTATGGAACATTGTCGCCCACGCCCGGCTGTACGAAATTGCCATAGCCTTGCATGCAGAGATAGTTGTTGTTGGTAGACCAAAAGAGTTTGTCTTTGTATGTACCCATTCCCCATACGTACGAACCGTTGCGCTTGCCGCGTCCGCCATTGCTCTCCACCTCTTCAAGCTCTTGCACAGGCAGTCCTGTGGGTACGTACTTGTTTTTCTCGTTTGCCAAGCCGTAATAAGCCTCGTCAACCGGTGCCTGGTATATAGTGTCAACGACCAACCCGTTATCATAGTCTACACTTGGACGCACCCGGTTCTCTATCTGGAACACATAGAGCGGATACACTTTCTCCATATATTCGAGCATTTTTGTCAGATCATCCCCGGTAATACCCATCTTATTCAGCAACTCCAACAACCGTGCAAGCGCGTCCTCTTTGCCAACATAAGCTGCGCCATAGCCGCCGGATTCTTCTTCCATGGCAAGCTGATGGATATTCACAAGTGCCTCACGACCATCAACAGTGTTTAGCTTCGGCCACATGGTTGTGACGAAATGTACAAACGGTTTGCTATCTCCCGTCTTATCATATTGCGAGATGACAGAGCAAAAGTCTTTCACACCTGTTCTATCTGGCATACTGTTGTTTTCACCAAATGCCCCAGCCGATGTCATGAGGCCTACAATACTCACGATGATGGTTTTGTTGATTTTCATAATTCCTTTTATAAATTTAATTGTGACAAACAGTTTCTTATTTCTGCAAAAATACTGGAAAAAACAATATATTGCAAATATATCATTATTTTTTTTCAGGTCATCATACACATCAAGTGATTATGTTTTTCTGTATTTTTTCGGAGCGAAACAATAGCCTCCAAAAACAAGTCTTCAAACAACATCAAATAGAAAGTTACCGAGTTTCTACAAGAAAGTTACGGACTTTCTATGAGAAAGTTACCGAATTTCTAAAAAGCGACAAATCTATACCTCTCGAAATCTTGACTCAGAATAAGCATTATCACTCAAATCTCGGATGAATCTTTTTTAGCTGAAACACGAATGTAAAACATGATAAAAAGAAAAGAAACTATATTACAAGAATAAAAACAAGTTGAAATTGTTTTGTTTTCTATTCGAATTGCATTACCTTTGCACACGATTTAATCAATTTCAAACAAATTATGGACGATTATCACGCGGAAAATACTAACTTGTAGGCGCAGGGAAGACATGGCTCTCTCAGCTTGACTGTCCTGTGCTTGAACGTTTACCAAGTGGAGGACTAATCAAAATGAGAACATACTGGAATACTAACGGCGGACTAAAAGCCATAAAGGAATGGGAGCCAAACTGCTGGATACAAGTAACGTGTCCGAGTGAGGAAGACCAGCAGATGCTGGTCGACGAGTACAAAATACCCGATTATTTTCTTTCAGACATCAGCGATACCGACGAGCGTGCCCGATACGAGTACGACGACGGATGGATGCTTATCATCTTGCGTATACCTTACGTTAAGGAAATACGCTCCCGTACACCATACACCACCGTGCCGCTCGGCATCATACACAAGAGAGACGTGACCATCACCGTATGTTTCTACGAGACCAACGTGATGATTGACTTCGTTAGCTACCAGCAGAAACGAGGAGAAGGATTCACCGACTATGTCGACATGATTTTCCGTCTCTTCCTCTCATCTGCCGTGTGGTATCTGAAAAGGCTGAAGCAGATAAACAGTCTGATAGAGAAAGCCAAGCGAAACCTCGACCGAGAGGTGAACAACGAGTCGCTCATCGGACTATCACGCCTGCAGGACTCGCTTACATACTTCCAGACATCAATCCGTGGCAACGAGAACCTGCTTGCCAAACTGAAGTTCAAACTGCAGGTGGACGAACTTGACGCCGACCTCATCGAGGACGTAAACATCGAGATGAGTCAGGCGAGAGAGACCACAAGCATATATTCCGACATTCTGGAATCAACGATGGACACATACTCGAGCATCATCAACAACAATATGAACACCGTGATGCGTACGCTCACCTCGGTCAGCATCATCCTGATGTTCCCCACGCTCATCGCCAGCCTCCTTGGAATGAACCTCATAAACGGTATGGAAGACAATAAGTTCGGATTCCTCATCGCCATCGTCGTATCTGTTATGATATCGGGAGTTTCGTGGTGGATATTCCGTCACAAAAGACTTATCTGATGCCGCAGAAAGGCTTATTTGGCAAGAAATCATTAAAAATTATTACATTAATTAGGATTTTACAATCTTTTTACGTAAGTTTGCAATTCATTAGTGTCGCTATTATCCCTCATAACCGGAAACGGCAGAGAACCAGGTTCTCTACCGCACACGACACAAGGAATTATTGAAATACACCTATCACAATCTAAAAACGTGAAGTAATGGACTCTCAAGAAAAATCTCTCGAACTCGAAAACGAGAAGAATGCAGAAGTAACTCCTACACAGGCTGCAGCAGATAACGCAGAAGCACAGGAGAAAGTAGAAACAACAGAAGCCGCTGCCGATACTACAGCTACACCAGCTGAAGAAAAGGCAGAGCCTAAGAAAATATACAAAAGCAAGGCTGAAGTAGTGGAAAGAATCAAAGAGATAACTCATGCCGAAGAAGTGCCGCAGAAGGACGAGGTGGAGTTTCTCAAGACCATCTTCTACAAGCTCCACTTTGCTGAAAGAGAAGCCGAAATGAAGACTTATCTCGACAACGGAGGCGACCCCGCAGCATACCAGGTGCAGCCAGACGCCGACGAAGATGCTTTCAAAGCTGAAATGGCAATAATCAAGGAAAGAAGAGCCAAGCAGTTTGAGGAACAGGAAAAACTGAAACAGGAAAACCTCAAGAAGAAACTCGACATCATCGAGAAAATCAAGGCGATGGCAACATCACCGGAAGAGGCAAACAAGTCCTATCAGGAATTCAAGCAGCTGCAG
>URLQ01000132.1 GCA_900548745.1 uncultured Prevotella sp. | reverse complement strand
TTGTGACTCCTGCAGGATTCAAACCTGCAACCTTCTGATCCGTAGTCAGATGCTCTATTCAGTTGAGCTAAGGAGCCGTTCCTTGATTGCGTGTGCAAAGGTACGCCTTTTTTGGATTATAGCAAAAATTATCGGAAGTTTTTTCTTGCCAAACCACATATTTTAGGTTATTATTACAAAAACAGGAATAATCCACATCTTTATACCTTATTTATTTTATAGTTGACGAGTTGTTTTTTAAGTTGACAAGTTAACGAGTAGACGAGTTGACGAGGAAATTTGCTATACTTGTCAATTTACAAGACTAATCTCCTTGTCTACTCGTCTACTCGTTAACTCGTCTACTTAAAAAAATCCTACTCTGCCGGCACGGCATACTTGTCACCGGTCTGCTTTACCAGCTCACGTGCCACATTCTCCGGAATACCCGGGCGGACGACTGTCGCCCCGAGACCCGTCTTGGAACGCAGGAACTTTCCGTCCTTTGTCGGCCCCCCAGCCATATCGTTGAACTTCACGATCAGGTATGTGGCAAGCTCCTTCCAACGGGCGAGCATCTGCTGGGCTGTGGTATTGCTGTATTGAGTGAGGTATTTTACAGCCTCATCTGGATTCTGCTCGTATAGCTTCTGGGCTTGCTGCTCTACGGAAGCCTGACGGGCGAAATATGAAGTCTCCAGGGAGTCGCGTACCTCTTTTAATGTAGGGAACATCTGCGAGTAGCGCGGATAGACCATGTTGCTGACCCAGTTGCACACCCAGAAGGCGTTCTTGTCGCTAAACGTCACAGCGTCGGCTCCCGGCGTGTTGTAGCATTCCGGCTGCACGGTATTACCGCAATATACCGGGGTATAGGCTATCATGTTGCCGTCGTCGTTGCCGAACCACAATACTCCGCCGATCTGTCGCGGCAACCATGAGCGCATCTGCGACACGTAGGAGAATGCCGTCTGCTGGGTTGAGGTAGGACGCTCATTGAAATATTTCTTTCCGTCAACGGTATATTGCAGCGGTGTCGGACGGTATGGCATCTCCCATACGCCCTGTCCCATATCCTTGTCAAGAGCGAACGGCGTGCCTTCGTAGTGGTCGCGCATGCACATCTCTATATCCTGTACGGACACCTTTCTGTTCGGCTTTATCCATAGCGGCATCGGCTCGGCATTCTTCACCTTGCCTTCAGCATAAGGGATATAGGGCGACATGTCGGCAAAATGGCTGAAGAAGCTCCATACGCGGGCGTCGCAGAATCGTCTGCCGCCGAAGTCGGGCTTGGCATATGTGTCGCAGAAGCTGAAGTCCTGGTCCTTGCCCGAGAACCATCCCATGCGGCGCGCATACTTGATGCAGTCTTTGGAGAACATCACGTTCTTCTTGTCCTTCTGGTCGAAGGTGCGTATGCGGCTCTGGTTGGCATGGGCGCAGATGGCATCGTCGGGGATGCGCACGGCAACCCATACTACGCCCTTGCTGCCCGGACCCTTGCCCATCATCTCCATTATCCACGCCTCGTTGGGGTCGCAGATCGTGAACGTTTCGCCTTCGGAGCAGTAGCCATAGGTCTCCACGAGGTTCGTCATTACGGAGATTGCCTCGCGTGCCGTCTTGGAGCGTTGCAGGGCTATGTATATCAACGAGCCGTAGTCGAGGATGCTCGACGGGTCTACCATCTCCTCTCGTCCGCCGAAAGTGGTCTCCCCGATGGTCACCTGGTATTCGTTGATGTTTCCGATAACGTTATACGTCTCGGCAGCCTCCGGAATCTCTCCGTGATACTCGTTCGTGTCCCAGTCGTAGATCTGCCTCATCTCACCCTTGGCATGTTTTCCGGCAGGGAAATGGCATAGGTTGATGAACATGCCGTAGTCGTCGGCATTATAGGAGCAGATTACGGAACCGTCGGCACTTGCTTTCTTTCCGACGATAAAGTTTGTGCAGGCGAATGCCTGTAGCACGCCGGCACAAAGGATTAATGATAGAATGATCTTCTTCATAGTCTTTTTCTTTAATATTTCAGGTAAACAGTTTCCTAACAAGCCTTGAAGCTCATGTCGAGTCCCTTTACCGAATGCGTGAGGGCACCTACGGAGATGAAATCCACGCCACACTCGGCATACTGGCGTATCGTGTCGAACGTTATGCCGCCGCTCGACTCGGTCTCGAAGCGTCCTGCTATAATCTCGACAGCCTTCCGGGTGTCGGCAACGGAGAAGTTGTCGAGCATGATGCGGTCTACGCCGCCGTGGTCGATTACCTGCTGCAGCTCGTCGAAGTTTCTCACCTCTATCTCTATCTTCAGCTTCAGACCCTTCTCCTCAAGATATTTGTGGCAACGGTCTATGGCGTTCGTTATGCCTCCGGCAAAGTCCACGTGGTTGTCTTTTAGCAGAATCATGTCGAAGAGTCCGATACGATGGTTCATTCCTCCGCCTATCTTCACGGCCTGCTTCTCCAGCATGCGCATTCCGGGAGTGGTCTTGCGCGTGTCGAGCACGTGGGTCTTCGTGCCCTTCAGCTTCTCCACATACTTGTTTGTCATCGTGGCGATACCGCTCATTCGCTGCATTATGTTCAGCATCAGACGCTCGGTCTGCAGCAGAGAGCGCACTTTGCCCGTAACGACCATCGCTATGTCGCCCTTCTTCACGTGTGCCCCGTCCTGTATGAGCACCTCCACCTTCATCGTGTCGTCGAATCTCGCGAACACTTTCTTTGCCACTTCCACGCCAGCCAGGATGCCGTCTTCCTTTATAAGGAGATGCGACTTGCCCATGGCGTCTTCCGGAATGCAACACAAGGTGGTATGGTCACCATCACCAATATCCTCTGCGAAAGACAGGTCTATGAGCTTGTCTTCCAATTCATCAACTGTATACATATGTTTTTTTGTTTTTTAGTTAACTTGTCTACTTGTCTTAAAGATAAATACCCACACCAATCTTCAATCCTACCTTCGAATAGTCGGAATGGTTCTTTATAGACTGGTCATAATATACCGATGGCTCTATCGTGACGCTCTTGCCAAGGAAGAAGGCATAGCCGAGCTCTATGCCCGGCATGAGGTCGTTATAGCCCGAACCGCCATGCACGAGCTTTGTGTTGACACCCATATACAGACCGTTTTCTACAATATAGAAGCGGCCTCCCAGACCGGCATGAAACTTATCGTCAACGCCGTCCAGTCCGCTATGCTCATATCCCGCCATGGCAAGAACCATCCAGTTGTCTGCCACGAGATATCCGCCTTTCGCCTCTATGCCGAGATTCAGCTTCTCCGTTCCGCTATAGCTGAGTCCTATACCGGTAAGCGAACCGTTACAATAATACTTGCCCTGCTCAAACTGGGCATTTGCCACTACCGTCATTACAAGACCTATGACGAGCAAAAAGAGTTTTTTCATAATCATTATATTTTATCTAATTGTTAATTCATGTCACGACATGCTTAAATACCATGCAAAAATACATATTTTATCGCAATAAAAAAATAAATGACCATAAGTTTACCTTAATTCGGCATAAAAAGGAGTACATTTATACAATTTGCGAGTCATCTTATTATATACAACAGTTGACAAGCAGACAAGTTGACGAGTCAACTTGTGAGCAAATTGCGAAACTATATAAACAAACTAATAACATATACAAAAAGAATGAAAATCAACGAGAAATACCATGGAGTTGTTGTTCCCATGGTGACACCTATTACAAAGGAAGGTAATATCGACACGGAAGCCGTAGAAAGAATCATCAACAACTTTGCCCGGAACAACGTATCCGCCCTCATAATGGGAACGACTGGAGAAGGAAACTCCGTATCTACTAAACAAGGAACAGAAATGATAAAGGCGGCAAGCAAGGCTGCTGCAGGACGCATTACGATATACGCCGGACTCGCAGGAAACTGCATCGGCGAACAGATGGAGGCCGCAAGGCTCTTCGTAGAGGCTGGGGCTGACGTGATTGCAGCCACGCTTCCAAGCTACTACGCCCTGACGCCAGAGCAGATGTACAAATACTACAAGGACCTTGCCGACAGTCTAAGCGTGCCGCTTATGCTCTACAACATTACCATAACGACACACATGAGCATTCCGCTCGACATCATCGAGAGACTAAGCCATCATCCTAACATAGTAGGACTGAAGGATTCGGAGAACAACCTGGAGCGCATGGAAGAAGCGCTGAAGATTTTTGCCGACAGGGACGACTTTGCATACTTCTGCGGATGTGCAGCCAACTCAGCACATGCCCTGAAGCTTGGAGCCGACGGTATCGTGCCGAGCGTAGGTAACTTCATGCCAAAGGCTTACAACGATCTGTTCGAGGCTGGCATCAACGGCGACGAGGCTACGGCAGAAAGACTTCAGCAGGAAACGATACGCGTGGGAAAGATCAACACCACGGGACTCACCCTGGGACAGTCGCTCGCCGGACTAAAGGTGATAATGAAGGAATACGGACTTTGCGAGACATACATGCTGCCGCCGCTTACGGAGCTTGACGACGAGACAGCAGAAAGAATAAGGAAAGAGATTAAGGAATATATCTAACCCGGATGACTACCGACTAATAACATAATAATATAACACCTTAATATATATGGAAACATCATCTCTCCATTGGATTGACATAGTCATCATAGTGGCTTCAATCATATTAGCTCTATGCGTAGGCTTCTACTTCTCAAGAAACCAGAAGACTACCGACACATACTTCGCCGCCAACGGTAACATTCCGTCATGGGCGGTAGGAATGTCCATGTTTGCTACCATCATCAGCAGCGTGACGTTTCTCGCATATCCCGGAAACGCATACGCCGGCAACTGGATCCTGCTCGTGCAGGGTCTGATGGTGCCTATCGTGCTGGTCTGCCTGATAGGATTCATCGTGCCTCTCTACAGAAAGGTTATCCGACTGAGCACCTACGAGTATTTCGAACGACGCTTCGGACCCTTCGCACGTCTGTACAGCTCCTTCGCCTTCGTGCTTGAGCATTTCTCCAAGATGGGCACAATACTCTATCTGCTCGCCCTCGCCATGGCGATGTTCGTGGGAGGAATGGACATCAGATGGGTAATCGTGATTATCGGCGTAGTGGTCATCGTGATGACATTCTTCGGCGGAATGGAAGCCATCATCTGGATGGACGTGATACAGGGCTTCCTGCTTATCATAGGTGGTCTGCTCGCCGTGGGCATACTGTTCTATCTTACCGACGGCGGACCGGCGGAGATATTCCGCATAGCCGGGGAATACAAGAAGATTGACTTCGGACCATACGACATGGATCTGACACACCTCACGTTCCTCGTGATGGTTCTGAACGGTATCTTCTACGCCCTGCAGAAATACGGAACCGACCAGAGTATCGTGCAACGCTATCTGACGGCACGCGACGACAGAAGCGCAAAGCGCGCCTCATATCTCGGAATATTCCTTAGCGTGCCTACATGGGCTTTGTTCATGTTTGTAGGCACGTGCCTCTTCGCATACTACCATATCAACAGCGGCGTGCTGCCCGACGGGATAAAGAGCGACGAGGTGTTCCCCTACTTCATCGCCACGGAGATGCCTGTCGGCATTACCGGACTCATTCTGGCAGCCCTCATAGCAGGAGCCATATCGAGTATCGACGCCGACATAAACTGCATCTCAGCCATCGTCGTAGAGGACTACTACGGCAGATTCAGAAAGAACGTTAGCGACAAGCAGAAGATGAAGGTGGGCCGCTGGGCGGTAATCGTAACTGGATTGGGAGCCATCTGCTGCGCCCTGCTCTATGTGGCATGGGGAGGCGAAGGCGTGCTGGGCACCCTGTTCGGACTCTACGCCATCCTGTCTGCCGGCATCGTTGGAATTTTCCTGCTCGGACTGTTCAGCCGCCGTGCCAACTGGCAGGGACTCTACATAGGTATTGCAGCCGCTATTCTATATACGGCATATGCGGTACTTACCTCCACGAAATACGGCGATGGAATGATTCTCGACCTCGGCGACTGGAACTTTACCCACCACAAGTATATGCTTGGCGTATACAGCCATCTTATCGTGCTCGTGGTTGGCTACGTGGCAAGCCTGTTCTTCCACACGCCGCTTGCCGACAAGGAGCTGACCATATACGGATACCTGGAAGAGAAGAAAAAGAAGAAATAACGGTAGACAGAATAAATTGATTTAAGCAACGGAAATGATGAAAAACGGAAAACCAATATTAGCTATAACGATGGGCGACCCGGCAGGTATCGGTCCTGAAATCATCCTGCAAGCCCTCAGCCAGAAAGAGACATACGAGAAATGCAACCCTATAGTAACGGGCGATGCCGCCGTGATGGAATACGTGGCAAGACAGCAGGGCTCCAGACTTTGCATCCATGCCGTGAAGGATGTGGACGAGGCGCTGTTTGAACCGGGTACGGTGGATGTCTTCGACCTCAACCTCATCGACATGAACACGTTCGAGCAAGGCAAGGTTGCCGTACAATGTGGCAACGCCGCCTTCCTGTCGGTAATAAAGGCAATAGAGCTGGCGATGGAAAACAAAGTGGACGGTACCGTGACGGCGCCTCTCAACAAGGAGGCACTCAATCTTGCCGGACATCATTTTGACGGACATACGGAGATTTATGCGCATTTCACACATACCAAGAAGTATGCCATGCTCCTGGCGGACGAGTTTCTGAGAGTAATCCACGTGTCGACCCACGTGCCTCTTCGAAAGGCATGCGACCTGGTGAAGAAGGAGCGTATCATCGACGTTACGGAGCTGATAACCGACGCCTGCAGACAATTCGGAATTGAGAATCCGAAAATAGGTATAGCAGGCCTCAACCCTCATGCAAGCGACGGCGGACTTTTCGGCGACGAGGAAAGGCTCGAGATTGCTCCTGCGGTAGAAGAGCTGAAGGCAAGAGGCTTCAACGTGGAAGGTCCCGTGCCGCCCGACACGCTATTTGCCAAAGCCAAATGCGGAAAATATGACGGATGCGTGGCTATGTATCACGACCAGGGACATATTCCTTTCAAAGTAGTCGGATTCAACTGGGACAAGGAGACGGGCAAGATGTCTACGGCAAAGGGGGTGAACATTACTCTCGGACTTCCTATCATCCGCGTGTCTGTTGACCACGGCACGGCATTTGATGTGGCAGGAAAGGGCGTGGCAAGTCCCGACGCCATGCTGCTCTCCATAGACTATGCCACAAAAATGGCTAAGAACAAGAAGTAAAAGAATTTGACGAGGAGACATGATTTTAGTATTGGCGGACGACATAACAGGGGCTGCGGAAATAGCTGGAACAGCCCTGCGATATGGCATGACAACCTCGCTTATAACAGGTGTGGCGGGAAAGACTTTCCCCGATACGGAGGTCGTGGTATATGCAACCGACGTGCGGTCGATGAGCCACGACAAGGCGTGTGAAGAAACAAGACGGATTTGCGAAAACATAAGAAGAAGCGTTGCGGCAAACGATGCCGACAAGATAACGATATTCAAGAAGACAGACTCCGTATTGAGAGGACATATAGCAAGCGAGTTAAGCATCATAATGGAACAATTAGGATGCAACAGCTCCTTGCTCTTGCCGCAAAACCCTTCAAAGGGAAGGATAATAAGAAAGGGAGAATACTTCATCAACGAAGAAAGACTTTCCGACACGATGTTCAGAAAAGACCCTGAGTTTCCAGCTACCTCGTCTGACCCTCTACGACTCATACTCGAACATAGCGGAAAAGCAGCCGCCAAATGCCGTATTCTTCCCGTGGAAGGCTCCTTGCACGATTATGGAAAAGGAGAAATATTTGTTGCCGAAGCGGCATCTGAGGATGATATCATAAGACAAATTGACAAGAGCAACAAAGACATG
>URLQ01000131.1 GCA_900548745.1 uncultured Prevotella sp. | reverse complement strand
CATGAGCTCTCTACTCCTCGGCTGCGGACTGCCAGGAGGTATGATGGGCAGTATGATGGCTGACCTCGCTGGTATCCACCGTTCTATCAACTCTATCCTCCGCTCGAAAGGAAAGGCTGAATATTCTACCGACGAGATGCTCGTGAAACTGTTCGACGAGGTGGCATACGTATGGCCACGCGTAGGATTCCCACCATTGGTAACTCCTTTCTCTCAGTATGTTAAGAACATCGCACTGATGAACCTCCTGACAATGGCTCAGGGCAAGGGACGCTTCGTGATGATGGACGATGCCATGTGGGGTATGATTCTCGGCAAGAGCGGTAAGCTGCCAGGAAAACTCGACGACGAGATTGTTGAACTCGCAAAGAAGCAGGGCAAGGAATTCACCGACGCCGACCCTCACACTCTTATCCCTAACGCCCTCGAAGGCTTCAAGAAGGAAATGGACGAGAACGGATGGGAATACGGACAGGACGACGAGGAACTGTTCGAGCTGGCTATGCACCCAGAGCAGTATCGCGACTTCAAGAGCGGTATGGCAAAGAAGCGTATGCTCGCTGACCTGCAGAAGGCTAAGGACGCTCAGATGGGAAGCAAGATGACTCCAGAGGAGGCTGCTGCTTTCAAGCACGCAAAGGCTGACGCTATCAAGTCGCCGGTTAAGGGACAGGTATTCTTCGAGTTCCAGGGCGAAGGCGAGTGTATGCCGGTATTGGAGCCGTACATCGGACAGCAATACAAGGAAGGCGAGACATTCTGCTACGTTCAGGCTACATGGGGACAGTTTGTTGCCGTACCAGCATGCCTCGGAGGCAAGCTTGTTGAGATTGCATCAAAGCAGGGTTCCAAAATCAACCGTGGCGATGTGATCGGATATATAGAAAGAGATCATGACTGATTGGAAAAAAATCATTGACAAATATTATAGTGGGGATGGTGATCTTCGCACCATCCTCATTATCCATAGCCAATCTGTAGCGCGCAAGGCGTTGCAGATTGTTTCGTTACATCCGGAGCTGAACCTCGACAGAGAGTTCATCGAAGAGGCTGCAATGCTCCACGACATCGGTATTATCAAGACGGATGCACCGGGCATAAAATGCTTTGGCACGGAACCGTATATCTGCCATGGCATCCTCGGAGCTGAAATGCTCAGACAGGAAGGACTGCCACGCCATGCACGGGTCTGTGAACGGCATACTGGCGCCGGACTGTCGCTCAACGAGATTGTGAGCCAGAACCTGCCCCTACCCCATCAGGATTTCCTGCCGGAGACGCTTGAAGAACAGGTGATATGCTATGCCGACAAGTTCTTTTCAAAGACCCACCTCGACAGAGAGAAGTCTGTAGAGAAAGCGGAGAAAAGCATTGCCAAGTTCGGAGAGGAAGGACTGGCAAGGTTCAAGCAATGGGAAAAGATGTTTGAATAATTATGACATACGAGTTTATATTCCGTGTTTTCACCGCTGCCATCCTTGGCGGTGTGATTGGTTTTGAACGTGAATACCGTGCAAAGGAGGCTGGACTGCGTACGCATTTCCTTGTCGCTATGGGCAGTGCGCTGTTCATGATAGTGTCGCAATACGGCTTCGACTCCGTGCTGGGAGAATCGATAACCCTCGACCCTGCGCGAGTGGCGGCACAGGTGGTCAGCGGCATCGGATTCATTGGTGCCGGAACGATAATTTTCCAGAAACACGTAATTAAGGGACTCACTACCGCTGCCGGCCTATGGGCTACGTCTGCCATTGGTCTTGCCAGCGGCTCTGGTATGTATATGCTTGCCGTCACCTCTACTCTACTTGTACTAATCTGTCTTGAGACAATCTATTTCATTCTTCACCGCATCGGCTCACGCAACATCTCCGTCACGATAAGCACCGGCAACAGGGATAAGATAAAGGATATCCTTGACAGGCTACGTAACGATGGCGTTGAGATTGAGTCTTACGAGATGAAGGACATATCGTCTCCCGTGGCAACAAAATATTCCGTATCAATGGAGCTTACTGTCAAGCGCAACAAATACCAAGACAACATAATAAACTTCATGACCAAATTCGATGGCGTTGACATAGAAAGTATTGAATGATTAAAGGTTTGATGCAGAATTGTATTTTTATACAATCGCAACGTGCATGTTTGGAACATAAAAGAGGGAGATGGACATAGATTTAGATGCTTGTTGAAGCAACCTGAAATAGATGTCCAATCAACTTCAAATAGAAAGTTACCGAATTTCTATGAGAAAGTTACGGACTTTCTATCGGAAAGTTACCGAATTTCTAAATGATGACAAAATCACGTGTTTACATAGGCTTGGCGTGATTGCCAAAATCGAACTATACAGACGAGCAGAACAAGCCGTTTATTTATGCAGTCAAATTGGTTATTTATGCAAAAGCCAGACAGGTGTGGTATACATATATTTTGGGTTCATCCGATATTTGGAGTGATGTAAACAGGGATTCTATCTTAACACTCATACAAAAACATTAAAAACACCGTATATATTTTCCGAGCCTACGGCTTGCTTAAAATTCATATAAAGTCCTAAAGAGAGCAAGCTCTCTACGGACTTATCTGAATTTTAAGCATTGGCACGATGTGCCAATCGGAAAATATATACAGCGATAAACAGGAAAAACATTCTGGTAACATTTGTAATATGTAACGCACCATCATATTGTGTTAATGTTTTTCATGTTTATCGCCCAACTGTATTTCAGGAAGCAGAGCATGCTCTGCGACATTGTTTGCAGTAAGTCGATGAAAGAGAGCTTGCTCTCGGACAGTGAATTACGGCAAACAATGTAAAGCCAAAGGCTTCCTGAAAATACTGTTGGGTGTTTTTATTGTTTTTGTTAAAGTCACTTTAGATATTCTATCACTCCATTTTCCGGATGAGCCATATTACCGACCCCCTCTAACTCCCCCTAAAAATCCGATTAAGCTAGAGAAGAAGCTTGCTTATTCTTCCGAGCGTGAGAATTTTATCCAAAGAGGGGAGGACAGGTTTGTCTGCCTCTTGAAAGTGTTATGGTCCGCAGGAATAAATCTGTGTTCATGTGTGATCTGTGGGAGACATTTATCCGTAGGGATGACTATTCTTTAGGAAATCACTCTTTAGATTTATGCTCCCACAGATTGCACGGATTTTCACAGATTTTCTGTTGCTTGGGCAACAGTTGCTTGCAGATGAGTGGATGTGTAGTCCGCAGGAATAAATCTGTGTTCATCTGTGGGATCCGTGGGAGATTAATTATCTGTGGGAGAATAAAATTAATTATCCGTGGGAGTGCAATCTGTGGGAGACATGATTTATCATCCGTGGGGTTAATTTCCGTATACCCTATTCTATTTTCTGTAAGAATGCTTTGGGAATATATCCTGTCGTGACTGCACACAACCCCTTGATACTCACATATAGTTTATGGTCTTTTTTGATACGAACGACATAGCCTTCCGCTCCTTTTAAAAGACCTCCAATAACTCTGAACTTATCGCCTTTGACAAACTTCGGATTATACTCATCGTAAAAATCAAGTCCTTCAACACCAGAAGTTACAACGATATTGAAGATCTCCACTTCGCGTTCTGATATTTTTGATGGCTCTTTAAGGTTCTCAGAATTCTTGCCGCGATAGAGCATCACTTTATTGAGAAACATGCGTTCAATCTCTATGGCTTTTGTTTTCGTGGTACGAAAAAGAATGAGAGATGGCATTATTGGAACTTCCTTAACTATTCTCTTTTTCTTATCCTTGTCCCAATAGTCTTTTTTCACATCATAAATGTATTCTATCCCATTGGCAACGAAATAAGCCTTGACAGGCTTTCCTTTCCCAAAAAAAATCTTGAATGCATACCAATTCATCCCTTTGTTTAGCTGTGCCATTGTTCATTTTTTGATTTGCGGTCAGGGTGTAATTCTCATTCCCCCGTGTCGTGAAACAATGCTTCAAAACACTTGGCAAGAAAGGGTTGGTCAGTCTATTTCCGATAGCGGAAACCTCTAATCACAGACGTACTCCTGACCCAAGAGCGTAATAGTCTGCAACCCTTGGAATAATTAGCTGTCCGATTCCTTTGTCTTAAAAACCCTTCCCTAAATCATTCCACTTCTTCTGAATCTCTACATAAGAGATACAGACAAACCGAGAACTGTCGTTTAATCAACGATTTATCAGTTTGTGTCCGAAATGAATACTGAAAAAAAAGATGATTTTCGTAGAGCAATATTATTTTTTTACAAGCATAATTTGCTAATTTCCAACATTTTTCATAATTTTGCAGTGAGTTTCTGTATCTCTTATGTAGAGATTCAGAAGATTGGTTCATTTTGGTTCTTATTTTTACATAATCCTTTTTAATTCATTTTTTGTGGTTTATAGGGCTGCTAATATTTTGGCGTTGGCATCATCCACTTCCGAGCTTTTGATTGAGCGGAGGTATATTTGTGTGGTGATTTCGGAATGATGCCCCAATGCCTCGCTGATGACGGAGATTGAGACGTGGTTGTCTCTTGCTGCCGTTGCCCAGGAATGGCGGGCGACATAGAGGGTGAGCTTGCCCTTGACACCTATTTTGGTACCTAACTTTCTGAGATGGTAGGAGATACGTGCTTCAGCATTATGATATAAGCGCACCTCTTCCTGCATTCTGTCAATGGTATTATCCTGACTTTTGTTTCCTTCATCAACGAGGAACGGGAAAAGATAAGGTAAGGAGACGGTCTGCGCCTGATACTTTTCCAACAGGTCTTGCATCTCCTTCTCCCACCGGATGGTGAGGCGCTGTCCGGTCTTGCTTCGGATGTAATGAAGATAACCGTCCTTGAGGTCGGATTTGCGGAGATGTGCAAGGTCGATGAACGAGATGCCACGCAGATAGAAACTCATCAGGAAGGTGTCTCTCGCCATCTCTTCTTCCGGGGTAAGACGGGTGACTGACTCCAAATGCCTGATCTGGCTGACTGTCTCTGCGGGTATGGCTCTCTTGACTGTTTTGGCAATGCCGGTATAGACATCCGCGAACGGATGCAGCTGTGGCGTAAGTCCCTTTACCACGGCTTTGTTGTAGGTGGCACGGAGGATGCGAAGATAGAAGGAACTGGTGTTGCTACATACCTTCGCTGTATGATGCAGGTATGCCTCATACGAGCGCATCTCTTCTGCATCGATCTCTCTTAGGGCAATATCCTTGTTATCACGGTATCGCTTAAAGCTGTTAAGGGTTGCCCTGTAATGCTGCGAGGTGCGGTATTGCCCGTTCTTCATCAACAGGGCGATGAGATGGTTCATGAATGAAAATAACGAGTCTGATGTTTTCTTGTTTCTTGGCATAATAGGTGTATATTTTGATGTTTATAAAAAATGACAGGGACACCTCCGTCTCTATCAAAAAAAAACAAAGATGCCCATATATATAGGAAGATTTGGAGTGATGTAAACAGGAGATTCAGTCCAATGCTTATACAAAAACATTTAAAAACACCGTATATATTTTCCGAGCCTACGGCTTGCTTAAAATTCAGATAACCCCTTAAGCGAGCAAGCTCTCTACTGCCTTATCTGAATTTTAAGCATTGGCACGATGTGCCAATCGGAAAATATATACAGCGATAAACAGGAAAAACATTGCACCCCATGAGTTTTTATGCTCTCACGTGTTGTTTACACATCAACTTGTTTATACTTGTCTATTCGCTTGGTTTTTAATGTTTATCGCCCAACTGTATTTTCAGGAAGCAGAGCATGCTCTGCGACATTGTGTGCAGTAAGTCGATGAAAGAGAGCTTGCTCTCGGACTGAGAATTACGGCAAATAATGTAAAGCCAAAGGCTTCCTGAAAATACTGTTGGGTGTTTTTATTGTTTTTGTTAAAGCCACTTTTAAAGAATATATCACTCCATTTCCTGGATGAATCTAAAAAAAATCAGAACATCTTGTGCATATAAAATAAAATGAGTAACTTTGCATTATGATAGTGCCGACAGACAACGATGGCGGCACAACTCTATACAAAGTTGACAAGTAAACGAGTTGACAAGTTGACAAGGAGATTAGCATTACCGGTTTAAGCCTTGCAAACAACGATTTTCAAGAAAAGCAAATTTCCTTGTTTACTCGTATCTTGTCTACTTGTCTACTGACAGAGCAAGTTGCAAACTTGCGAAACTTAAATAAAATACTGAAAAGATGGAAACAACAGGTTACAGAAGCAAGGAGTACGGACAACCCACGAAACGCTTCGTGCAGACAATGGAGCTGAAGGACGACTGCGAGCTGATAAAGGAATACAGAAAAGCCCACGACAAGGAACACTTCTGGAAGGAAATAGAGGAAGGGATAAAAAAGGTGGGAATTCTGGAGATGGAGATTTACATCCTCGGAAACAGACTCGTGATGATCGTGGACGCACCACTCGACTTCGACTGGGACACAGCAATGGAAAGACTTGCCACGCTGCCACGACAGGAAGAATGGGAAAGACACGTGGCAATGTTCCAGGACTGCAGCGCCGATGCCACATCCGACCAGAAATGGCAGATGATGGAACGAATGTTCTACCTATATTAAAGAAACATGCGCCTGCCACGCAGCGGAAAAACACAAGACAGCTGAATCAGAACACAGAGAGAGAGAGTATGAGATTGTTCGAAAAAAGCGCATTTTAACAACATTATCCGAAAACATTTGGCAATTAAAAGGAAATGAAGTAAATTTGCACTCTGTATTGACAATATTATATAGATGGGCATTGACAAACTGACAAGCATTCTGACACAGACAGTGGAGAAACTCTCATCCGAGGACTCACTGAAAGGAATATTCCACCAGCACCGCGACGGAGACCCGTTGCCGTCAGCTGCCGCACTCGGAGAGATAATCTCGCTCGCACGCTCCATCATCTTCCCTGGATACTACGGGAAATCTACCGTCAATACAAGAACAATAAAATACCATATAGGAGTAAACATAGAAAGACTCCATAAACTGCTCGCAGAGCAGATTATGGCTGGACTATGCTTCGCCGACAACGAAGACGCGACCGTGCTCGGAAGAGTAACAATCGGAAAAGGATGCGTCGTAGGAGCCAACGTATGGGTGACGAAAGACATGAAACCTAATACAAAGAAGTACAAACAAGAAAAAATAAGTATATTAGATTTTGAATTCAATAATGGAACAGGAATTTGAGCTCATTGCCAAAACCTTTATGGGACTGGAACCTGTGCTGGCACAGGAGCTGACACAGCTGGGAGCAAACAACGTGGAAATAGGACGACGAATGGTGTCGTTCACTGGTAACAAGGAAATGATGTATCGTGCGAACTTCCAACTGCACACCGCAATACGCATCCTGAAACCTATAAAACACTTCAAGGCACTCAGCGCAGACGACGTATACAACGAGGTGAAGAAAATCGACTGGAGCAAGTATCTCGACCTGAAAGACTGCTTCGCAGTTGACTCGGTGGTCTTCTCTGAAGAATTCAGACACTCGAAATTCGTGGCGTACAAGGTGAAAGACGCCATCGTTGACCAGTTCAGAGAGAAAACCGGAAGCCGACCGAACATCTCAGTGGCTAACCCGGACATCAGACTAAACATACACATCGCAGAGGACAAATGCACACTATCGCTCGACTCAAGCGGCGAAAGCCTGCATCGCAGAGGATACAGACAGGAGTCGGTGGAAGCACCTCTCAACGAAGTGCTCGCGGCTGGAATGATTCTCATGTCTGGATGGAAGGGCGACACGGACTTCTACGACCCTATGTGCGGATCGGGAACCATCATCATCGAGGCTGCACTCATCGCACACAACATGGCACCGGGACTCTTCCGCAAAAACTTCGCATTCGAAAAATGGAAGGATTTCGACGCTGACCTCTTCGACTCCATATACAACGACGACTCGCAGGAACGCGAATTCACACACCACATCTACGGCTCCGACGTGGACATGAAGGCGGGAAACAC
>URLQ01000130.1 GCA_900548745.1 uncultured Prevotella sp. | reverse complement strand
TGCTCTGCGACATTGTTTGCAGTAAGTCGATGAAAGAGAGCTTGCTCTCGGACAGTGAATTACGGCAAACAATGTAAAGCCAAAGGCTTCCTGAAAATACTGTTGGGTGTTTTTATTGTTTTTGTTAAAACCCATTTAGATATTCTATCACTCCATATTCCGGATGAACCATATTTTTGCCATACGCAAGAGGATATGACTCTGTTATAGATGATTTTCAAGAAAGTCTTACAGAGGAATAAGGCTGAACCAGACCATTCTAACTACCGCTGAATAGTTACCTAATAACCGATTGGGGTTAAAAAATCATAACAACTCATTTGTTCATAACTGTATATTTGGATGTATGTGTCGAAAAGTGTAGCTTTGTAACGATTTTATGTGTCAGAAAGTGTAAGCTTTTGACATTAGGATGTGTCGAAAAGTGTGATATTCTAACTATTTTATGTGTCTAAAAGTGTAAAGCAATGAAAAGAAAGATATATGCCCAGCTTGTAGATTGGAAGAATCAAGAGCATCATAAGCCATTGATATTAAACGGTGTAAGACAATGTGGAAAGACTTATATCATAAAGGAGTTTGGCAGGAACGAGTTCGAAGACCTTGCTTACATCAGTTGTGACAGGAATGAAAACCTGCACGCCATCTATGCTGGCGACTTTGATACAGTAAGAATTATTCGAGGATTAAGTGCTTTGACTGGAGTGGATATAATACCAGGCAAGACTCTTATATTCTTGGATGAGGTGCAAGCATTTCCACAGGCATTAGAAGCATTGAAGTATTTCTGCGAAGATGCTCCAGAGTATCATATAGTAGTAGCAGGTTCACTATTGGGTGTTGCCTGTCATACGGGTGTTTCTTTTCCTGTAGGCAAGGTGCAAACAATGCGTATGTTTCCTATGGACTTCGAAGAATTCCTTATGGCTATGAACGAAGACCAGCTTCTTAAAGTCATGCACAGTAACGACCACGAACTGATGAATGCGTTCCACGAAAAGCTAAAAGACTATTTGCGTCAATACTATTATGTGGGCGGAATGCCTGAAGTTGTAAAGACATATATAGAAAACAGATTGCCAAACCAAGTGCGCACTATACAGAACGAGATTCTCTCCAACTATGCCAATGATTTCTCCAAGCATGCTCCGACCCAGGAAGTGCCTCGCATTGATATGGTATGGCAGTCCATACTGAGTCAGCTTTCGAAAGAAAACAAGAAGTTTGTCTATGGAGTATTGAAGAAAGGTGGCAGAGCCAAGGAATTTGAACTGGCTATACAATGGTTGGTAGATGCTGGTTTGGTGTATAAGATAACCAAGGTGACAAAGCCGGAATTACCATTGAAGTTTTATGAAGACTTGTCGGCATTCAAACTATATCTATGCGATTGCGGACTGATGGGGGCTATGGCAGATACAGCAGCAAAAGATGTGTTGCTTGGCGATAACGTGTTTATGGAATATAAAGGAGCGTTCACCGAACAGTATGTACTTCAACAGTTGCTTGCATTAGGCATCAATCACATCTACTATTACAGTTCCGACACCTCTCGCATGGAGATGGATTTTCTCGTTCAGCGTAACGGTATTCTAATGCCAATAGAGGTAAAGGGCGGAACAAGCACAAAGGCCACTTCGCTGCACAACTATCTTATGGAGCATACTGACATATCAGCGATACGCTATTCCATGCTGCCATACCGCCAACAAGAGAACATCACCAATATACCTTTATACGGTGTTTTTCTATACTAAAAAAGACAAGTTCCCGTTTGATGCAGGAACTTGTCTATTATCTTTATCTGTCAAATCAGACAGATTGCTTTTTAAAAGTAAATCGCTATAAATTACTTAACGTTAACGAACTTCTTACCGTTCTGGATAGCGATACCCTTGAAGTTAGCGTTTACGCGCTGACCAGCGAGGTTGTAGATAGGAGCGTTAACGTTAGCCTTCTCAGCAACTGCGTTGCTGATGCCAGTCTCACCACCCTTTGTGAATGTAACTGCACTGATAGTAGTTGCTCCAGGAACGAATACGAATCCGTCAGAAGTCATCTTAGAGCCACAAGCGTTAACAAAATACTTTTCAGCGTCTTTATATACAGGGAATGCGACTACGCCAAGAGCGTTACCAGCAGTCCATCTTGTACCCCAATTCTTTGTAACATCTACTCCCTCTGGAAGAGCGTCACCTGCAAATACGTCGCAGCAAATAGAAGCAGATGCATAAGCTTTTTCATTGTCATAACCAGAACCTAAAACATAATAGCCATCCTTATCTCCAGGAAGAGTATATTTTACAGCAGCGCTACCTTCAGCAACAGGCTGGGCAAACATAGTGAATGCTACAGGCATACCCTGACCATTCTTCACGTCACCTTCCCATACATAGTATGATTTGTTTCCTGTAAGCTTACCAAATACATAGAGGATACCATCCTGAGTTACATCAAACTCAAATACAGCACCAGTATTCTGACCACCGCTCAACAAATCAGCTGGTTTAGGGTTGCTCTGTCCCTGAACTCCCTGAGGAGCATCGTATGTAACGCCGTCGATAACAACCTTATTAGCAGCATCTGTCTCTGCAGCAAGTCCCTGAAGAATATAGCTGTCATCCCATGCAGCCTTCATTGTAACGCTTGCAGACTTACACATTTCTGTTCCTGATGTCAAAGAAACTTTTGCCTTTGGATCTTCTGGGTTACCTAACAATTCCTGAGCGTTCATAAAAGCGCTTTCTGTCTGCGCAGAAGCAGACAATACTACAGCTGCCATGGCAGCAAGAGTAAAGATTTTCTTCATAATTATATTTGTTTTTAGTTAGTAATTATTCTTAAGCAATTTTCTTATGTTATTCAACTTTGGCAAAGGTACGAAATATATTGAAACCTGCAAATAATTTCGAAGAAAAAAAATAAAAAAAAGAGTGAAACATTTTAGTTCCACTCTTTTCTCTTTATTTATTAGCTGTTATTTCGTCCCTTCAAAATTATAGAAGTTTGTGACGGTCTTACGACCGGAGCGAACTGTCTTTGAGAAGCGGAAAGTAAGTGTTCCATTCGAAAGTGTTCCATTAAGCACAGCCGAATTCAAGAAACCTTTGGTTGTACCTGGAGTTGTCTTTCCCCAGAACTTAATCTCGTCATTAGACCAAGCTACATCTATCGGATTCTCTTCAGCACCATTCACCACTGCCTCGTCCGAAGCAGAAGCAAAGGTTGCAGTATACTTGTTCTCACCGGCTGCAATGGTAATAGTGCCAGGAACAGTTTTCTCAACAGTAACGCCATCCGCTTTGAGCACTGTGTATGTGCCGCTGTATGTGCCGGCAAGCACAGTTTCCGGAAGCTGGGCATGTGTGCCGTGGTTTACGTTGAAATCATCGTCATCACAAGATGCAAACGAGAAGCAAACTGCTAAGACAGCCATCAAACAATATAATGTCTTTTTCATTTTCTTTCTTTTTTTATTAGTTAAACGATAATTCCTTATTCACTTACTTTTTCTTCAGAAGAAGACGTGCGGTAACCGGCATTCTGGTCTGCAGAAGTCATACCTGTATTATTGTTAAGCTCTGCACTCGGAATCGGTCTCAGCCACTTGATTTCTCCATCTACGCCAGTCATGTTTGCCACGCTTGAAACTGATGAGTTGAATGCCACATTGTAGCGGACGAGCTGCTTTGTACGGCGCAGGTCTACAAAACGAGTCTTCTCAGCATAGCATTCACGTGCACGCTCGTCAAGCAGAAGGTCAAGCAGAGTAATGTCACCGAAAGTTGAAGGCACTGTATACATAGGCTCATATTCGCTCAAGGCGTTAAGTGTTTTCACACCGGCACGTGTGCGGACAGCATTGATATATTTCCAGAAGCCTGTCAGGTTGTCGTTCATCAGATTTGCCTCTGCCGCAACGAGATACAGTTCGCTACGGTTGAGGATAACGATGTCGCGGTAGCAATAAGACTTGTTCACAGGGTCATCGAACTTGCGTACACAAACGCCATTGTCCGTGGAAGCGTTGAATGAAGACAGCGATTCAGTCGTCTTCTTTGCAGTTCCGTCTGCACTGAATGTGAATTTGGTCACATTGGGAGATGTCAGGATGGCAGCCTTTACAACATTCGGTCCATCACCCTTTGCCATCTGAGCCTTGTGCTCAGCCAACCAAGCTGTAGCCTCAGCCTCTGTTGTCCAATAAGGGAAGAACTTCAAGTTGATAGGATGAGTTGCGAGTTTCTCGGCAGCAACTGTATAAGGTGCGAAATAAGCATCATCCATTGAATTGCCCTGATAGAATGTTGTCATGAACGTTCCCTCATAACGTGTATCACCCTTCTCGAAGAGATACATTGACTTCTCGGTCTGCTGGTTCTTCGAGTCACAACCCTTCTGGTTTGTACTGTAGTAACCACCATAGGTAGAAGACTGTGCGTTGCACTCCTTGTCGAGAGAGCTTTCGATTGATTCTGCGTCATACTGGATGCTCCACATGAACTCATCGTTGTTCTCGTTTGTCGGAGCCCACTTTGTTGCGAAAGGCTGTGTAAGAGCCTTGCCGCCGATTGCTGTCTCAGCCCACTGGGCTGCCTGTGCGAAGTGCTCCTTTGAAGCCACGGTATACTTGCCGTTGGCGGCATCCGTCACCTGAGTATCGATATCCCATCCCCAAGCGAGATAAATCTTTGCGAGCAAAGCTGCAACAGCCTCCTTGCTTGGTCTGCCCGACGTATAATCTGTGTCTGGCAATTTGCAATTGTTATAGACATCAAGAAGGTCGTCTGCCACGTTCTTGTAGATGTCTGCAAGAGCCATCTTCGGATAGTTGCGTTCTGCACTCTGGATATAAGTTGTAATATACGGAACGCTTCCGAACTGCTGTGTCAGACAATAATAGGCATAGTCTCTCAGGAATCTTGCTTCCTGTCGCTTTGCCTCATAACCATCCTTGCCTTCTGTATAGTAAAGGAAACCATTGGCATAGTTCACCGTACCATAGCAACTTACATAATATGTCTTGACAACACCGTTTTCCGGATCCAGGGAGCTGTACTGGTTGAATGCTCCGGCATCCTGACCACGGGTATTCATATAAAGGTCTGTTCCCTGATCTGTGATGTCAGCCTGGTTGTTGAAGTTTTTCAGGCTAACGTATGCCGATGTGAGCATTGCGTCCGCCTTGCTTCCGAAGAATTCATCCGAGGTGGTGCCACCGGCGCTCTTATTATCAGCTTCAAGGAAATCGCTACAACTTGTCAGCGCAGTTCCAGCCAACAGAGCAGCAATTGCTGTAATATATAATGTCTTTTTCATTTCTTTGTCAATTAAAAAAATTAGAACTTGATACTTGCACCGAGCTGATATGTCACTGTGCTTGGACCATCATTCTTGCGAGCTGCTGAAGCCCACTCAGGATCGAATCCGTCATACTTCGTGAATACAAATGGGTTTGTCACCGTGAAGTACAGGCGGAGATAAGAACAATGCCATGGAGTCAGCCATTTCTTCGGGAAGGTGTATCCCAGAGTAATATTCTTAACCTTTGCAAATGAAGCCTTTGTAACGCATCTTGCCTCGTCATACTGCGTAGCGAGTGAACCGAGACCGCTGTTTCCAGCTCCGTCGTTCGGGAAAGGATACTTACCATAATGTGTAACCTCCTGATAAACCGGATTAAGATATGTTCCGTCTGCATTCACTCCGTCGCAGTCGATGAGAGTTCCTGCAGGAATGTAATAATCAACATTCAGGTGCTGGCGTCCACGGTCTGAGAATCTGGTGTATTCCTCAAGGAATGAAGAATATACATGCTGACCTACCTTGGCATAGATTGAGAAGCCGAGGTCCCATCCCTTATAAGAGAGGGATGATGTAAAGGTACCTGTGAACTTAGGATCTCCCTTGAAGAATTCACGGTCTTTCTCGTCAATCACACCGTTACCATCCTTATCATTGATCTTCGGCTGACCCTCTGTCAGACCATATACTTTATAATAATAGTCATATTCTTTGACCTGTTCGCCTGGAGTGAAATTATTCTTGACAGCAGCCTCATTGTTTGGAACAGTCATCATACGGTCTGTTACAGGACCATCATACTTGTAAGCCCAAAGCACATTGTAGCTACGGCCTACGAAGATGGAGTTCTCCACCTGAGACTTGGTAGAAGATGTCTGGATTACCCTGTCACCGGTTCCGTTGATTTCAAGCACCTTGTTCTTGTTTGCAGAGATGTTTGCAGAAACAGTCCAGTTCCAGTCTTTAGTGTCGATAACAACGCCAGTGATGGCAGCCTCGATACCTGTATTGCGCACACTACCGATATTTGTGGTAAGCGTCAATGGGTCACCCGATGAGTTCACACCAGCCTCCAAAGGCAGGTTCACCTGATACAGCAGGTCTGTAGACTTCTTGGTATACCAGTCGATGCTACCGTAGATTCTGTTGCGCAGGAATCCGAAATCGAGACCGATATTGAACTCGTGTGACTTCTCCCACTGGATAGATTTGTCTACAATACCAGAATAGACATAACCTGTTGTCATTCCTGGATATATGCCGAACTTAGACGGTGTGCTCTGTGTTGCATAGTTGTCGATACCGTCATTGTTACCCGTCACACCATAGGAGAGACGAAGCTTCAGGTTGCTTAGCCAGTCGATGTTCTTCATGAAGTTCTCTTCTGAAATACGCCATGCAGCGGCGAATGAAGGGAATGCTCCCCAACGATGACCATCGGCGAATTTCGAAGAACCATCCCAACGTACAGTTGCCGTGAACAGGTATTTGTCCATATAACCATAGTTCGCACGCAATGCATACGACATCATGCTGTTCTCAGAATAGCTTGTGTATGAATCTGTTGCATTCTGGGTAAGGTTCTGCATTGCATTCCAATCCGAACCTACGAGCTTGGTGTTTGTTCCGAGCCAGTATGATTTCTCCACGTTTCCGCTCTGCAATGACATCAATCCCATGACGCCGACAGAGTGCTTCTGGTTGAAGGTCTTGGTCCAGTTGATTACATTATCCCATGTCCACTGGAAGCTGCGGTTCGTCGTATACGAAGCCTGGCTCCACGTATAGTCGTCGGTCATCGGAACCTGGATATACGGTGACTTGGTGGTCACTGCGAATGTATGTCCCGGATTCGTCGGGTCTTCATATCCCTGATAATATCCTTCGCGATAGTATGTATAGTTCGGAGAGAATGTTGTCTTGAAGTTCAAGCCCTTCATAAAATCGAACTGCAGATATACATTACCCAGCATACGCCAAGTCTCACGCTGCTTTGAAGAGTTCTTAAACGACATCAACGGGTTGAAAGCATCTGTAAACTGCATACCTGTGTTTGTCGTACCAAGGGTATAACTGTTTCCAGGGAAATTTGCAAGTTGACCTGCCGTATGCCATGCTCCGTCCTTGTCATATTGGTCCTTCAGATAATAAGGAACCATATACGGGTTCATTCTAAAGGCATCTGCCACGGCGTCATCGTCGGCATATTTATTCTCGATACGCGCAAGATTCATGTTGAATCCCACGGAGATAAGTTTGTTCACCTTTGCATCAAGGCTTCCCTTGAAGTTGAAGCGGTTTTCCTTATCATTTTCATAAAGTCCTTCAACCTTGTTGTATCCGATACCTGTATGATAGTTTATCTTGTCGCTTGACCCGCTGATTGCCACATAGTGGTTCTGCTGCGAACCGTCATTAAGCACCAGATCAGGCCAACTGTAAGTCTTGCCGTTTGCCAGCATCTGCTTCATCACATAATTCTCTCCATCAAAAAGGAGACCCTGCTTCATTGCGGTGTCTTCCATCTTATATGTAGGACGGGCAGGATTCTGCAGTCCGTCTGCTGATGATCCATACGCAAGGAATTTCATGAAACGATAGTTGTAGAAGCTCTGTCCATCCATGAAGTCAGGCATACGTACAGCCTTTGTGATACCATAATATCCATCGTATGAGATGGTTGCCTTTGAGCCCTTCTTTACGGCAGAACCGCT